>NZ_CP095065.1 GCF_022921055.1 Hymenobacter volaticus | reverse complement strand
CCGGGATCTTAATGGAATGGCACCTAGCTTGTGCTGGTTATGATGTGGTGGGCTCTCCTTATTCTAGCGCGCATCCGGGCGAAGAATTTCGCCCGGTCAGGGAGTGCTACCCCTATGGGGAAAGCAGAGGCCCCGGCACCGACAATTACTTCTCACCTTCGGCCGCCCGCAGTTCGTCAGTGGCGGCAAGGCCAGTTATCAGTGGCAGGCATGTTTTTCGGCCGCTTTGGGCTTGAAAGGATTCCGGCTCCCCAAGGGCTTGATCGGCGGCGAAATAACGGGGCTCTCGTGGGTGAGTAGTTCGGTAAGCGGAGCGTTTTGGTCGCTGCTGGTGATCCAGGTACCCTTTCTCGTCTTAGGCTATTCCTCTCTCGGCCAAAAGTTCGCGCTAAGAACGCTGGAAACCCTTTGGGCCCTGGCAGGCGGCATCTCTTCCTTCCCTTATCCCTTGCATGATGGTAAACTTTTCCCCCTCATGGGGCCTGCTGCTGCTGCTGGCCTTCCCCCTTGCTGCCCAAGCTCAGAACGGCGTCGGCATTGGCACCACCGCCCCTGATGCCTCGGCGGCCCTCGATATCGTCTCGTCAGCCAAGGGGGCATTGCTGCCGCGCCTGACCGCAGCCCAGCGCACGGCCATCACCCGCCCGGCCACGGGCCTGCTCGTGTTTCAAACCGATGGGCCGGCCGGCTTCTACTTCAACCGGGGCACCCCGCGGCCCCGGACTGGCAGCCAATGGGTGCCGGCGGCGGCGACAACCTGGGCAACCATACCGCCACCCAAGCGCTGCAATTGCAAGGTAATGCCTTAACGGGCACGGGAGCCAGCGTCGGCACGGCCGTGGGCCTGGGCGTACGCGCCGATGGTGGCTTGAACCTGGGCCAGAATACCGTTGGCAACAACCTCTACCTCGGTTTCCAGGCCGGGCAAGCCAACACGACGGGTAGTGGTAACGTGTTCAGTGGTTTTCAAAGCGGCGAAAACAACACGACGGGCTACAACAATGTGTTCAGTGGCTATCAAGTGGCCGCAGCAATACCACGGGCAACTTCAATGTGTTCAGCGGGGCTTACGTGGCTATAACACCACGACGGGCAGCTTCAACGTGTTTAGCGGCAACAGCAGCGGCATCAGCAACACGACGGGTACCGGCAACGTGTTCAGCGGCGACCGGGCCGGCAGGCCAACACCACGGGCAGTGACAACGTGTTCACTGGTTTTCAAAGCGGCTTCAACAATACCACGGGCAACTTCAACGTGTTTAGTGGCTATCAAAGCGGCCGCAGTAATACCACAGGCCGCGATAACGTGTTTAGCGGCAATCAAAGCGGCTTCAATAACACGACGGGCAGCAACAACGTGTTCAGCGGTACCAGCAGCGGCAGAAGCAACACCACGGGTACGGATAACGTGTTCAACGGTACCAACAGCGGTCTGAGCAATACGACGGGCCGCGACAACGTATTTAGCGGCGCCAACAGCGGCCGTAGCAACACCACCGGCACCGGCAACGTGTTTAGTGGCACTAACAGTGGCTTCAATACACCACCGGCACGGGCAACGTATTTAGCGGCGACCGGGCCGGGGAAGCCAACACCACGGGCAACTTCAACGTGTTCAGCGGCTATCTCAGTGGCTACAGCAACACGACCGGTAGCAACAACGTGTTTAGTGGCACCAGCATGGCCGCAGCAATACACCGGCACGGATAACGTGTTCAGCGGCTCCGGCAGTGGGGCCAGCAACACGACGGGCTATAACAATGTGTTCAGTGGCGCTAACAGCGGCCGCAGTAATACCACCGGCAACTTCAATGTGTTCAATGGTACGAACAGTGGTATTGCTAACACGACGGGCACCGGCAACCTGTTCAGTGGCACCGATAGCGGCCTCAGCAATACCGAGGGCAGCTTTAACGTGTTCAACGGGTATGGAAGCGGCCTCAATAACCGCACGGGTAGCCACAACGTGTTCAGCGGCACCTATAGTGGCGTCGATAATATCACCGGTAGTGACAACGTGTTCACTGGCTTTCAAAGCGGCTATCGGAACAATACGGGCAGCGGCAACGTGTTTAGTGGCACCAACAGCGGCTACAACAATACGACGGGCATCTACAACACATTCAGCGGTGGTTTAAGCGGCCGCAGCAATACCGAGGCAGCTTCAACGTGTTCAACGGTATGAAAGTGGCCTCAACAATAGCACGGGCAGCAATAACGTGTTCAGCGGTTATCTAAGCGGCCTCAGCAACACGATCGGCTTCGGCAGCGTATTCAGCGGCACCAACAGCGGCCGCAGCAACACGAGCGGTAACTTGAACGTGTTCAGCGGCTATCAAAGCGGCTTCGACAACACGACGGGCAGCGAGAACCTGTTCAGCGGCAGTTTCAGCGGCTTCGTCAACCGCACGGGCAGCAACAACGTGTTCAGCGGCGCCAACAGCGGCCGCAGCAACACGACGGGCAGTGGCAATGTGTTCAACGGCACCGACAGCGGCCGCAGCAATACCACGGGCAGCAACAACACCGCCCTGGGCCAAGGCGCCGGCCCCACTTCCGGTGCGCTGACCAACGCCACGGCTCTGGGCTACCAAGCCCGGGTGAGCCAAAGCAATTCCCTCGTGCTCGGTGGCACCGGGGCTTCTGCCGTGCGCGTTGGCATCGGGACGGAAGCGCCGGGCTACCTGCTCGATGTAGCGGGCGATATCCGGTGAACGCGACCGTCTACACCTCCGATGCCCGCTTCAAGCAGCAGGTGCGTCCACTGGCCGGCGCGCTGCCGCGGTGCTGCAGCTACGCGGCGTGCGCTACACCTGGAACACCCTGGGCGTGGCCCACGGCGGTACGGTCGGCACCGAGCAGGTGGGTCTGCTGGCGCAGGAGTGGAAAAAATCTACCCTGAGCTAGTGAGCACGACAAAGAAGGCTACAAAGCGATCAACTATGCCCAGCTGACGCCCGTGCTCATCGAGGCCCTCAAAGAACTAGCAGCCCAAAATGCCGCGCTGCAAGCGCGCACCGCCACGCCGAAGCCAAAGCAGCCCAGGCCACGGCCACCACTGCCGCCTTCGAGACGCGGCTACGGGCCCTGGAAGCCGGCAGTGGGCAAGCCCAGCGCTAACCGCCCTGGTGCTATCGCTGCTTTAGCCCTCTTTCCTCTGCCTGCTTCCCCCTGCCTAGTTATGAAACTTTTCCTTCCCCTGATCCTCGCGCTGCCCGCCCTCCCCGGCTTCTCCCAAACCCTGACCAACCAGGGGGCCATCCTCACGGTCGAAGCCGGTGCACGCTCTACGTGGCCGGGGGCGTGCTCAACCAGGCCGGTAGCACCCTGACCAACGCCGGCACGCTGCACCTCGAGGGCGACCTGACTAACGCGGGTACCTTCACCTCGCCGGGCCTGCTGCTGTTCGCGGGTACCCGCACCAAGTCTTCCGCCCCGGCACGGCCGCCGTATCGGCTATCACCCTCCGCAACACGGGCGCGGCGGGCGCCAACCGCTTGCTGGTCACTCAGGACCTAGTGATCACCTCCTTGCTTACCCTGACCGGGGTCTGGTGCGCACGCAGGGATGGAGACGGGTGCCCGCTGGCCACGCTAAGCCTGCCTGACGGGGGACGGATCGTGGGCGAAGGTCCGGCCAGTACGTGCAGGGCCGCCTGGCTTTGACGCGCGCAAGCGTGAGTGCCGCTACGGGTCCGGTCGACTTCAGCAATGGGCTGGTGCTTGATTCAAACGAGCAGAACCTAGGACCCGTCACGGTCACGCGCACGGCGGGCCTGCACGCCGCAGGGATAAGCTACGGCACCACTGTGGCGGCACCCGGGGTATCGACCGGCTCTGCAGGTGGCGGCTCGCAGCCGCTCAGTGCTCCGTTTCGGCCACCGTGAGTTGGATCAGCGACGACGATAATGGCCTCGACTTCACGACATCCGCCAGCTCTGCAGGCGACCAAGCCAGCGGCCCTGGACCGGCAGGGCGCCCGGCCACCAGCAGCGCCCGCGCTTCACAGCCATCGTGACGCAACTCGGGGTGCTAACGATCAGCAACTCGAGCACCTCGCGGCCCCTGACGCCAGAGAGCCGCTCCGTCGGCTTTACCGCGCAGCTCTACCCTAATCCAGTGCGCGGCAGCGAAGTGCCGACCCTGCTGGTGTACATTGCCGACGCCGCCCCCTCAGCTGGCAGCTGACTGATGCGCTGGGGCGTACACTGAGGAGCCAGACCGCCCCTTGCTTCCTGGACCAATGTATTGCCTCTCGGCCCGCCAACGGCTTACCACCCGGCGTCTACCTAGTACGAATACAACAAGGGACCATCACCAGGTAATCCAGCTGATACGAGAATAATAGTCAGTTCCCCATATCAGGGGTTCACCACCAAAACTAGAGAAACCGCTCGGTCAAAGCTTCTACAAACTGGGCTTGGTTGAGGGTAGGTTTCGGTGCTTATTGCTTCTTATCGACCAAGGCGAAGACAAGCCAGCATAGCCCTAGCATTCCCTCGATAAGGGGCCCTTATCACAGCGGGCAGCAGTGGAGAGCAACAGTGGGTCGCGCGCTATAACGGCCGGCCAACGGCTATGACCAGGTCACGGCCTCGCGTGGATGCCTCGGCGAGTGCTGGTAACGGGACGCTCGGAAAGCGGCCTTGGTTCCAGCCAGCAATTTGCGACCGTTGCGTACACGCAAGCCTCCAAGCGACGGCGAAGGTCTTGAGTGCAACAACCCAGCCAACGGCGTCTGCTTCGCCAGCAAGCGGGCAGCAGTTGGCCGTGTATCCAAACCCCGCAACGGGCCCCACCACCATTCGCTTCCGGCCCGTGCTCGATGGGCCCGCGCAGGTGCTTGTCTACAATCAACTGGGCCAGCAGGTAGCCACCTTGTACGACGGGCCCGTGCGGCAAGGGCATTCCTACGAGTTGTCGTTGCGTAGCGAACAGTTACCAGCGGGTTTGTACACCTGTTCGCTGCTCGTTAGCGGCCAGCGCGAATCAGTGCGCCTCGTCGTGACCCATTAAGCTCTGACCGGTCTTAAATCTACAAAAAGCGTCTTCCACCATGGTGGAAGACGCTTTTTTTCGGGTCTCTTATGACAGGAGGTAGTTAGGTAGTGGACCAGCAGGCGGCAGGGTAAACAGCTTGGCTCTTTTCTAAACGTCCCTAGCAAGGTGCTATAGCAACTGTGTATAGTCATGATAAGGGCCCCTTATCAGGCGTAGAAAAATGTCGATCACTGAAGCAGTGCGGAAACAGCGCGGCCTTTTACCCTCTTACAGGAGGCGGGGCTCGAAAGAGGGGCGCGTCAACCCGTCCTGATTATCCGCCACCATCGCCCGCTACACCTACTGCTTCGTCTGGCCGGAGGCACGCTGTTGGCTCCGGTGGTGATCCGGTCAATTCGCTGCAAACCGCGTTTTTGTCTGGCCTCTTGCGGCTCCGGAGCTTTTGGCGCGGTAACCGAATGAAAAAAGGAGTATCTCCTCGCCAACCGGAGCAAAAGGGAGTATCCCCAGTCGCTATCCGGACAAAAAAGGGAGTATCTCCAGGGATTTTCGACCTAAAAGCTGCTGTTTTCCTCTTGCGAAAGCGAACAAAATACTAGAAGCCAAGCATTTATCGCATTTTCGCCGGTTGTGTAGCACCCTCAAAGCCGCCCTGCTACAACCTTTCGCCCCTTGGCCTGCTCCTTGTGCTGTCTGCTTCTCGCAGCAGGTCCTTTCCCGTGCCGCAGGAGGAATTCCGACTTTTTGCCTCCTTCACGACCGACGGAAGGCTGGAGCCGACGTGCCCTCCTCTCGGTTCCTATTCCCTAACGCCACCTCTACTCTCCACCCATGTCGCCCTTGCTCCGCTCTAGCAGCCTAATCACCTTACTCTTTTGCGTCAGCTGTAAGTCATTCGACCCTGGTCTGTTAAACCCTACCGCGGTCACCCTTAGCCGAAGCTGCCGGCCCTGGAGAACCACGTTCGGGATGAGCTGGACGAGGTCACGGTGGTGGTCGGGCCCGATGGCGATGGGAGTGTGGTAGCCACTCGTTCCCGCGATGTGGCTACCTTATTTGAGCGCGAGACGAGGGAAGCCCTCACGGCGCCGTACGGCGATAAGAAAGGCTTCTTAGAACTCAAGGTCACGCCCCTCACGACCCGTGGTTCTGCGTGGCTGCTGGTATCGGGCTGACGCTGTTCATTCCCAACGCCGTGGGCATGCCCTCTCGGCGTGGAAAACCACGGTTTCCACCCAGCTCGATGTGCTCGATAGCCAACGGCGACTCGTGGCCACCTACCGGGCTGAGGGCGAAGCCAAGGCCGTGTGGGTCTGTTTAGCGCCACCAACTATGCCGAACCGGGCCGGGTCGTGTACCTGCAGGCGGTGCGGCAGTGCCTCGAGCAGATCAAAACGAAATGCAACCGGATCTAGCGCGTTTGCAGAGCCAGTTACAGTAGCGTAGGGCCCGCTTACGCGCTTCCATCGGTGCTATCGCCTTGATCGAAGGTCGCTACACCCGCTAGGGCTTCCTGCTATTCCCTTACTGCCCTTTCCGGCCAAGAAGGTCCGGTAGCGGAAAGCAACACGCTCTGTTTTCTGCCTGCTGAGAACACCCGGATATATTCTTGCTTCCTTCTTCTTCGGATGAATGGTAGGTCCTAGCGCGTTTTGTCGAACGCCTGAAGGAAGGGAAAGAGTTGTATCTAAGTAGTTGTAACTGTCCGAGAAGCAACTTTATGATAACCAGCTTATTCTAACTTGTTAACACCCCACTAAGTAGGCACTTCCTATACTTTGTTTATCTAATGACTTTAATAAACAACTCCCAGCTCAATGCCGCTTGATATATACTGGCAGGAAGGACAAGCAAGAGAGTGGCTAGGCAGCCTACCATTGATACGCCTTTAGAAGAATTGCTTTATGCTTTCAGCCAAACGGCTGGTATTCCGGTCGACCCCTATGGGGCATCTCCCGGTTATATCGCTCGCAGTGGCAAAAGCTGATAGAACTGGCGGAAAAGCAGGGGTATCCAACAGCAAAACTACAAGCAATTCAGACGGCCGTCCAGGCTAGTAAAACGGATGGCCTTCTAGTTTTATTCGGTGATTAACATAAAAAAGACTTCTCGGACATTGGCGAGCCTGCTTTCCGCTCCCTATTCGCACCAATTTGATACCTGGCAGACATACGGCCTGATCACGGGCCCTATCAGATCCTAACTGAAAGACGGTAAGTACTTAAATCACCGTTTCCGTGTACGAATCAAGCGTTGGCCACCTTGTGTTTCGGCGCACAAGGTGGCCAACGCTTCGCCTTATGCCAAATGAAAAGTCCTTTTTTTCTACAGTAACTTACTGAGGTTCACTGCATATTTAGGAAGCCAAGGGTAGCAGCAACGCCTACTTAATCAGTACATGAGGTTGGGCAGCACTGACACAGCGACTAGGTTTGCGCGCATTCCTATTTAACTGGTCTACCATGAAAACTTCCCCGTATCGTTCGTTCGGCTGGCTGCCGGGCTGTTTTTGCTTCTCGGGTGCGACACCACCGAGCCCGAACCCCGGTTGAAACTGCCAGCGGTTACGTCGAGGGGGCCAATACCTGGGTTTTGAGATCGACGAGCGCGTCTGGGTCAACTACGGCCGGGGCTGCTTTGGCTTCGGGGGCGGCGGCTGTTTCGAGAACAAGTTGCAGGCAGATTTGAGCACCTTCAACGGCGTGCGTTCGCTGTCGCTATCGGCCGGATTAGCGACAGCCCGCCATCAGGAAAGTTTTGGCTTACGCATCGATACGTTGCGGGGAACCGGTACATACTGGGCGGGCGGCCCCGGCCTCCTCGATGCCGGGGGAGTGGCCACCGGGCGACCGGCTTAATGCTAACGGAGGGGCGCCTCCGACAGCTTTTCGTCAGCCGCGCAAAGTCGACGCGCATTGTCCTTACGCGCGTCGATACGGTTCGACGTATTGTCTCCGGCACTTTTGAGGCCGGCTCGAAGAGGGCTTTACTCCGGGCACCTTCATAACGATTCGCAATGGGCGGTTTGATGTGACCTATTAAGCTCTCCTTTCCCTGAACAGCAACTGGTGGGGCTCGTAAGGCTTCTATTCTCGTACGGTGGCCCTATTCGAGCTTAAGAAGCTAGTTTACCAATCAACGTTCAGGAAACTCTGCGAGGTAGTGAGTTTCCTAAACTCTATCCAGCGTGTCTTTGTGGCCTATTGTGTCGCAAACAACAGACAACAACAGGCCGCACACCCTTGCAATTAACAATGCTTACGAGGCGCACTATTGGCCGGGTTTGCAAATGCCGATACCACTCTAGTTAGACAGAAACGAGAAATAGGCGACTGGCTGGCCTGTGCTATTCCCGGAAAAATTTCTTAACATAATTGGTGTTATAAACGGAACCTATGATTTGTTATACATTTCCAGCTGTTCTCATCTTTGTTTAGTTAGGTACTTTTCTAGGAACTATGGTCGCTCACTATCAAGGCTAACAACATCTGCATCAATCGCAACATGACACATGAAACTAAGGAATGGTATGGCGTTAAGTTACTGTTTACCTATACCTTGGTTGGCGAGCCTATTCCAGCTCTAGTGGATGCGCTCTTTGAGCCGGACGTGAGAGCCTACGAAGAAAGCATTGTGCTATTGCAAGCTGAATCAGCGGACAGGGCGTATGAACTGGCCGACCAGTGGGCCAAGCAACGCGAAACGGACTACAGCAATACGTATGGCCAACAGGTCCTCGTCCGTTTATACGACGCACTGGATTGTTATCAAGTAGACCTAGAAGAGGGACAGACCCTGGTGAGTGGGGTGGAAGTATATTCCACTATCATCGAAGGCAAGGCTAGCCAAGAACTAACCACGTTTATTGATCAAGCTTTTCCTATTCAGCCTGGTCACAAACACATGTTCCTAAACAGACGGTTTAATGGCTAAACAGAACTCCTTTTCATAGCGCCTGCTACTCACCAACCAAACAGCCGTAACGTTTGTTGAACGGCTCGAGAAGATGTTACAGGCTAGAGATGGAGAGCCGTTTAATGACAGCGCGCGGTCTTCCACACTTGGTCTACAAGCCTGAACAACGTAGCTTTCGCCGATGGGAAGCCTTCGAATTCGCTACGTCTGCTTTGTCACTCCGCCGACACCTGCGCAAGTAGTAACTCAGGTAAGGAGCTTGACCAGAATCGCGATTGGCGTGGCTTCACAAGACGAGACCCACTTAACAGTTTTTCATCCCGCCATCCTGAACAGCTCCTTTCCTTAAGCTGGTCGACCGATCGCTTACAGAAGATAGCGCTGCTGAAGGAGACAGCAGGGTTCAACTCCCACTGGCTCCCCTTTCCTGCTATGCCCCACTGCATTAGCCTGGAATCAGCGCCACGCACCACGCTCAGCTATCGGTACTTGGAAACGTCCCTGTTGGTCGTTTTACAACGCTGTGACGGGTTGCTAGAGGATTCCAACCCGCTTCCAAACTGGGCAGGAAAACCATGGCATGACGTCCACTCTCCTGCTACTTGGAGCAGGCTTAAAAGGTATTGGCCATAGCATGGCTTGACTTCCTCACAGCACTACATCCCCTTTTCTGAACAACGGCCAAGAAAGCGGACAAATCAGTCCAAGACCAGTACCCGTACCCGTACCTGGCCCATCCTATTCAGTGTTTGATGATGCTCCTGTCTCTTTGCTTTGCCCTACGCCTACTGCCCTGGCCGCTGTGTGCTGAACGCTACTCTATCCAGCGTGTGAGCGAGTCCCCTCACCGTCTTCTCTTCTTTGTCGGTACTCTCTCCCTTAACTCGTGTGACTCTACCTTTGTCTTGACACGGTTCACGTTTGCCACTCCCCGAGCAAGCACGCGGTTCGATCGGCAAGGAAACCCAAAGCGGTTCGTACTCTCTGCGGAAGCAGCAGCTTCTACTCACCGTAACGGCGGGCGATTTACCTCATCAACCGATCTACTTCAACCGCCGAGGCCGCAGACTCTACTATTATGAGCCTTATCAGGTGGGAAAGAACCGGGCGGCTTGGCGCAAACGCTGAGGCAAATAAAAGCATTACGCGAGCGAGTAGGCCAATTGTCACTTTATGAGGGTCGTTTGTAAAATGACAATTAAAATATTATATGTTTAATATATAGTCTGTAAACCAAGTCTTCCCCTAAGCAAAGAGGTCCCTAGTGCCGTAAAGTCAGCGTTATGAGGCTGTCTTTTCGGTTGCCTAGCGTATCCCGCAAGTGAAGGCGTACGTGCTGGTCGGTGGTGCTAGATGCTACCAGCTTGGTATAGCCGGGAAAGAACCCGACTACTACTTCTTGGCCCGCTCGCACTTCGCGGACTTGAATGCCGTTTGGCACGGTGGCGTTTGAGGCAATCGTATAGAGGGTGAAGCGCTGCTGTGTCTTGGGAGGATCGACCTGCCTCAGCAACTGCGGAGGGTTGGTATCAAAAATGGAAAAAGTGGCCAGCTGGTAGACGAGTAAGCCCAAGAGAACGAGGAGCGAGGCAACGAAGAAAACTGCTTTTCTTTTCATGGCTTGTTTTCTTTGACGGACCCTCTGTAAAATGACAAATGGCTTATAATGCTTGCTTGAGCACTGTTCTTTGGCTGTTAGGAGCTCCCTATAATAGAAATAGGTTGTCGTAGTCACGGCAGATGGCCACCACGGCTTGCTGGTCTATCTCTGCGGCTATCTTCACTTCCAGGTCCTGCGTGAGCGTCGCTCCGATTGGTTGTCCCTGCCGGTAAATGAATTCGTACCCCTCCGCCTCTAAATCCAAGAAGGTAGCCTCTGCCTCTAGAATGCCACTTAAGTCTAGAAACCAGTTTCTAATACTAAGCGAGTGTTGAAACAGCCGGCTCATGGCCGAAGTGGCGGCATCAAAACTGAAAAAAGAGTAGTCGCTTGCCTGTATTTGCTTGGACTCTAAATAAATACACCCAACGCGTCCACTCGTGTCGGTAGGGAAGTGGTCGCGGTATTCGCTTTTATTGAGGAAGTATTTCGGCTTCCTATTATCCGTGTACGCATTATAGGCACCATCAATTGAGCCCTGCAAATACCACAGTAACGCGTCATCAAGCGGGAAAGTGAGCGTAAGACAAGTGCCGAATGGCTCTGGTAGCTGCTGGATGGATCCTGCTTGCAAGATGTGAGCTAGTAGACGTTGCTCATCTGCTTGCTTAACAAGCATCACATATCGAAAATTAAGTCCCATAATGCTGAAGGGCCGAGGATAGAGGTTATCATTAAAGTACTACGATTTAGAGGGAGGGCATTAAGGGCAAAAGTCGTCACTATTCCGGGAGAGAGCTTATAAAAAACATTACGTTAAGCAACTTTATCAAGAAATTAAGCGGATGATTGCTTCGTTCCTAGCAACAGAAAAATTCAATTTCCAAATCGTTTTTTTACTTATATCCAGGGATTTGTTTCCCTTGCTTGAAAAGTTCTTATTCTCGCTCTGTTAGCGAAACATTGTCGATAAAATAATAGGCGTTGAGAACAAAACGGCCTTGCAGTCTGCCTGCTTGTAGCCCTTGACCAATAATCGTCCGATAGGCTAGGCGGCTTACCTTTCTTCGCGGAAGACCAAGGTAACAGTAGGAAAAGGGTTCGGTAGCAGTAAAGTCAGCTTCCACTACTTGCCAGGTGTGCTGACGGGCCACGGCAATTCCTTTAGAAACGTCGGGCTCCACCAACTCATAGTGTTTCGTGAACGAAGGACTCCTCGAGAAGGAGACATAGATCGAGTCGCTCGCAATACCGGATGAATCAGCTAACGACAGGAAAAAGCGAATATGGTATGTCTTGCCCACCGTCAGAGGTCGACTCAGCTTGGTGTAGATGACTTCATGGGAAGCATAGTTCTCTTTCGCTCCCCGAGTGGTATTATAATGAAGCAAGTACAAACCCGCCTGTCCTTCGCCCTCGTACGCTTTCCGGTACCCGCTAAAATTACGGAGCACATCCACCGAATCTCGCCGCTGTTCCGAACAGGTGTGCAGGTAATCCGGTGTGCCTTCATTGCCCTGCCAACCGGTTGCTAAGCGAATTTCGCCCGGTTCGATGGGACAAGAACTCATCGTTTCAAAGTCCCCATTAATAATATATTCTTGAACTTGTCCCTGCGCACGAGAAGCCGTTAGGATCCCGGAAAAAAGCAGGAGCAGAAAGCAGCCTATTGGCATAAACTAAGATAGAAGAGGTAAGTGCTCTTGACTATTATTCGAAGCATAGCCTCGCAAATATCAAACCTAGGTCTACAGAGGAGTCTTGTATGTAGGCTGAAAGCTCCTATAGCCTGAGGGGTTCACAGCAAGTGCCTTGTTTCTGAATTGACAGAACAGGAAGCTAGGAATCATATTACCCCAAGGCTTTCCATGATGTCGTATAAGTACCAATTATATTTAATAGGAATGCAGGCGCTTATACTAGGCCATTCCCGTCCACTCTTCCTGCTTTGGTCTTATGGCTAACCTAGCGCCCTTCGCCTGGCTGGCGTTGTACCTGAACTTAGGGTTGAATCTCTTCGGCCTACTCACCATTATTAGCTGCAATATCCTGCACTGGTCCTGTGCGGCCATCGCCTACTATCTCTACGCGGCGCTGTGGCTAGGTGTTCCGTTGTTTATCCTGACTCTGTGGGGTGCGCCATCGGGTACCTTTACGCGGCCACGCCTCGCTCAAGCCCGGCGCTACCGACGCCTGTTTTTGCTCAATCTCGGAATTGTGGCTCTTCTCTTCATCCCGGCTGTAGTCGCCGTCTTCTTCTAACGGCTTTCTAGTTGCTATCGTGGGGGCACAACAGGATTCCGGGGCAGACAAAGGACCTCTGGCAACTGGTGTTCGGATTACCTAGTGAAAAATGCCCTCGAAAACCCGCGTTTTCAGGGGCGTTGAAGGGGGTAGTAAAGGTGTTCGAAATAGAGATCATTTCGAACAGGCTGTATTGCGTTCGAATCACTAGTGAACCCCTTATCAAGCCTTGCTAGTGCGCATAGCGAGCGGAAAGCGATTTCGTTTTCTATCTTGAGCCGATGATACGGGCAATTCCACTAGGACAGAAGCTGAGCAACCAGCTAGTAACTGTGCTGCTCAGCTTCACGACCCTAGGCACGAGCTGTACGTCCCCTCCAGATTCCGCCCTGCAAGTGCAATGGGGTGCCAACTCGACAAACAGCTTCCCCCAGGCCGTGGACGTTTCTCGGCTCGGTACCTACCCCGCCCGCACCTGCTCCGGCGGGGGGTATTTTTATGATGATGTGCTGGAATACCGCGTGTGGGTGTCTACCCGACAGGAGGGAGAATACTACCGCGCATTTGCGGACTACCCAAGTGCATGCAGTTTTTCCACCCGGACCGCCGGCGCGCAAGCGCCCTGTGTGCTCGTGCGGCAACAAGAGTATGTGGACGAACCGCAACAGGACGTGTTCTTGCGCGTGCGCAGTGAGCGCCTAACCGAATGGCGGCCCGAGTGGCTGGCAGGCAGTAAACGAACCGGCACGAGCATCGACCAATTTCTGGCTGAGCAGCCCCGCGCTACTCCCTGAGGTAACGCGGCCCTAAACCGGTGTGGGCTTACTTAAATAGCGGCGAAGACGCTCCCCCTTTAATTGGACAGTTGTTCAACGCACGTTTGTAAAATGCCAAATGACTAAAATCTCTTGGAACGCGAGCTATCCAAGCAAGTAACAGAGCTGGTGCTCATTTATGGTTAAGGTTAGAAGCATTGTGCGGTCAAAAAAGCAAAGCATTCGATGGCCCTAGTCTTGGCGTACACACAGGTACCGGTCACCAACCGCGTGCCCTTCGAAGTAGGCTACCTTGCCGGGTAAGAAGGAAAGGATGGTCGTGTTGCTCTCGCCCACAATGACTTCGAGCGCCTCGTCCAGGCGCATGGTGCGCGCATGGAACGGCTCGTAAGCAGAAAGCACATAACACGTGGTTACGTGATAGGGGTTGAGCGCTTGCCGCACGAAGGCTATATCGTCTTGCTTACTGCCTTTAGGCAGTTGAGTACAGTAGCGCAGATCTAAGCGGCGGGACAAGTTATCCAAGCCAAGCATGGGGTTGCCTTTTTGAGGCTTTTGGTTCGCTTCCGTACGCTGTTGGTAGCGTTTGGCCAGAAACGCGGTCAGAAACGCTTGTAGATGATCCGGCATGGACTATAAAGAAGATGGTTGTAGAGGATACATAGCTCGTAACGTCTTTTCGAGCACCGTTCAACAAACGTTACGGTTTAGATATACTAGCCGTCGTGCACCTTATTCCGTTTCCAGCTGCCGTAGTATCTTTCAGCTGATGGCCTTCTCTACCACCTATCCGCTCGACTGTGGCAAGCATGAGATTCTCTATCTAGATGCCGACGAAGACGGCAACTATATTGCTTTGCTCAGCAATGGAGAAGTGTGGCAAAACGTGGGGGGAAACCTGTCCCGTCTGCCGCTGCCACGAACGTTTAAAGCGCCACGCATTCGAGACCTAAAGGCCGGACACTTCGTCGTCATTGATGCCGGGGCTTACTCCCCCAGTAACGGCTATATTTTCAACCCGTTCGGTGAGTTGGTGCGCTGCTTTGATGCAGGTGACTACATCGAGCAGGTGCTGGTTCACGCCGATCGGATTGTGATTTCCTATCAGGACTCCGGCATAGTCAGTGGGAAAAAGCCGAGCAGTGATGGCGTCGCCGTGTTTGGGCTGGATGGCGAACGGGTTTACGGCCTTAACTCGCAGTATTCCTACTGGATGTTGCATTGTTATGCGCTTTGTAAACTGGGCAAGGATAGCATCCTGGCCTATAGCTACACCGACTTTCCGTTGCTGGAGGTGCGCTTGACCGACTTTCGAGTCTTACAACAGCCCACACCCCGAGACTTTGAAGGGTCGCACGCCCTGTCTCCGAGTTACGGCAATCTTATTTTTTACGCTTCCTACCAGGATAAGACCAGCTTCTTCTGGTGGGATCGAAAGCGAAAAGTGAAGCGGTTTGGGCACTGGCCTGCTAGGTACCTATGGGGCATTGGGGCTGGCAAGTTTGTGACGGTTGATGCCCGCAGTTTTACGATCATAGATTCGATGGAGATGATGAGGAAAGAGCATCATTCATAGCGCCTCATCACGAGCATAAGTGTCAGCTTAGAAATTAGCAAGACACAAAATCAACGCACTCTAAAATCGGCAACCATTTTATTATTTTTCCTGAGTGTCGGTTATAACACCAGTGGCTGTTGCAAAAGTAGAGTATGAGCCAACGAACGGGCCCGGGTGCTGGTAGGGAGATCACGCTATTGCCCGGCTGGCAGGCGTGAAAGCGCAGGCACTTCTTCAAGTTATAGGCCATCGCGGCTATGTACAGGACTTTGGCGGCTCCTGCTTGGCCCTTCTTGCTGAGGTGGCGCAAGCCATAGTAGGTGATCAAACTGCCCAGTACGGGTTCGACGGTTGACGCGCGTAGTCGCCGCATCCGTTGACCAACCCGCGTGGCCAACCGCGCGAGCATGCGCTCATAATGAGCTTTGTAGGGGGTATGATGTAGCCGTTTCTCGCGGGCCTTCTTGCCTTTGCATTGTGCCGCCAGCGGACAGACCTTGCACTCGGCGGCCTTGGCCATGTAGCGTTTCTTAGGATTACCCTGCGCATCGACGAACACCTTGTCAAACGTCAGCTGCTTACTCTGGCTGCAGGTATAGCGGTCACGGGCCGCATCGTAAGTAAAGCCGGCGTGCTCGACTTTGTATTTGCCATGGGCCGGAATATAGCCGGTCAGACCACGTTCCTCCAGCTGCTCGTAGTTCTCCCCTGAGCTGTAGCCGGCATCCGCGATAACAGTAGTCATGGCCAGCGCGAAGCCGTTTAACCGTTGCTGCGTAGCGTCTACAATGGCCAGCAAATACCGGCTGTCGCGCCAGTCAGCCAAGTCTGCGTGAATGTGCGTGATCACGTGCTGGGCCACATCGACGCTCACGCTAGCCGTGTAGGCCAACTGGCGAACCTTGCCCGTTTTGAAGCAAATGCGGGCCTCTGGATCCGCCGGACTGTAGTGGGTCAGGTTGCTAACGAGTCGTCCGCTTTTGGTCGGGGCAGCCTTGCGGATGGCGGCATGAAAGCGTTGGATATGCTGCAAGCGGTCCACCGAAGCGGTGATGCATGGGGCGTTGGCGGGGGCTGCGTTGGTTGTCGCCTGCGTGGAGGTCCTTGAACGCTTGGACTGGAGCCGGCTCATGGAGGCATTGGCTTTAATGTAAGCGGAATCAACGGCTTGAGTATGGCCGCTGACCAGGCCCTGCTGAATGCACAACCCGACAATGTGCGTAAAGCAAGCTTCAAAGACGGAGACCGGTAAGCGTTGCCGCGTTCGCGAGACGGTACTATGCCAGGGCAAGGGCTGGGCCAGATCATAGCCCAAAAAGGCACGGATACCCAGATGCAATTGCGCCAGTTCCAGGAGTTTGCGATCGGAGGTGATATTCTCCAAGTGGCCGACCAAGAGCAGCTTGACAAACACCACGGGATCGAGCGAGGGCCGACCGCCTGCGCTGTAAAAAGGCGCGAACAGGGGCCGCACAAAGTTGAAATCAACCGTCTGCAGTAGTTGCTGGTAAAAGTGGTGAGCGGGGACCAATTTGATCAGCGACGTCTGGATCGGGTGAAAGCCAAGCATGAGTCACTAACACTTAAATCCCACCAGGAGTTGACTTTTGCAACAGCCACACCAATTATGTTAAGCAACTTATCTAAGGAATGAGTTGGTTGCATTCTAGCACTTTAACACCAGTAAAATTATATTCTTATAAAGTGTCTTTTCCCCTTAGCCTGCTTGTCTTCTGCTGACGAGCCTACGCTCTACTCACTTATCTGACCGGTTCAACGGATTGACAATGGTATACGGCACGCGGATCGTGAACGAGTCGGAGCGCGTACCGATCAAGGCCCGGATGGTACCGGTCCAATGGGCCGTGACGCTGTCAGCTTTTCCGGTAGCGGAACGGGGTACTGGAAACGAGACCTTTCCGCGTCCTAACCGGTCCAGGGCAATCGGCCGGCCATTGACGCGCATGCCTTCTAAAACGACAGCAGGAAGCGAGTGCGACAAGAACAGAGTGGCTCGGTACGTGTCGCCGGCCGCGATGGTCCGCGTTTCGGCGACGGCCGAGGCAAAGTCATAGCCGCTAAAGTCGGCGTTGCCGCCCACTTTAGCGGCTAAGGGCTGCAGACCCGTGGCGTGTACGCGCAGGACTTCGGCTTTCGCCTGGGAAAGCCAAGCTAACACGGCGACTAAGGGCGCATCGTGGTAAAGTTGCTGCAGCTGCGTCGGGGTGCGAAACAATACTGGAAGCCCCCGTGTGCTCACCTGAAATGAATGGGCATAGGTGGTGAGCTTTTGTTGTAAAGCGAGCGCCGCCCCATGCGCAAACAAGAGTTGGGTCACCGTACGATGGGCATCTAACTCCGCTAAGCCCTGCTCATTGCCGGTGGCTTGCAGCAGCATGTGGCGCATAGAATCCAAGGTGGCTAAGAGGCGCGTAGTGCGGGCATGTTGCGCCTGCGCCTGCTGCAGCAAGGTCACATCCGCCCGCTGAAATCGGCTCATTTCGGTGTTTGCCTCTATTCCCTTCACCGTCAGGTAAGTGGCTTGCCAGGCCGCGGCGTTGAGCGGTTGCAAGGTTTCATCGAGGGAGCGATACCGCTCGAGTTCGGCAGCCGAAGGGGAACAGCTACTCAACAGCAGCACAAGGAGGAGAAAAAGTAGCTGGATAGAGTGCAGATAAAGTTGCGTCTCAAGTGAGGGCAGCCTGCTGGCGTCACGCGTTGAGCAGGAGGGGCAGTTCATAATAAGTGTCGTATAAGTCGAATTATGTTTAATAGACTTGGCTCTTTCGCCATGGGCCTATTCGTGCGTGGGGAGTATTCCCAACCAGATACCATCGCCAATCGTGGGGAGTCGGTTCATGCCGGGAAACAAGGTTCCGGTCATCTCGCGGACGCGCTCCTCACTACTAGAGACTGGTAACTCTGTGCCAGGATCAAGTAGCTGGACGGCTTGCTCGCGCATCAGGTCACGGATGACGTGCTCATGCTGCGTCACCTGCTGTAATTCTGGCAAGGACGCCTCTGGATAGAGCGTATGGATTTCGGCCCCTAAAAACCAGAGCTCCGTGTAATCATCTTTGAGGATGCTCAGCTCCCGTTCTTTGGCCTTCAAAAAAGCATGCATAAGGAAAGTAGGGGGTAATAGTCTTGGCTGATGGTCGGCTTACAGTTCGGACTCTGTTACTCGCGCAAATAGGCCAGAAAGCCGTTTACACACGCCTGGATCTCTTCGGTGGTCGTAAAGGGATTCACTCGTTGTTCTAACTGCCCTCGAATAGCCTCCCATTTACTTTTTATGGCGTAGAGATCATCGGCCCGGAAGGTAAAGGATTGGTGGTCTAAGATGCGTTTGGCGCCCATTTGCACCTCGGAATCGCCATAAAACAGTAAGTCAAACAGATCAGGTAGTAAGTGCTGGCAATCCAGATACTCCAGCGCGTACACCAAACTGCCGCGATATGCCTCATTCTCTGGTTTGCGAATCGCCTGCAGGAGCGCCGGGACGGCCCGGCTATCGCCGATCTCATGCAAGGCAATACAAGCTCGGTTGCGAACCAACACATCGGGTTGATCGAGCAGGGCGAGTAAGAAATCCAACACCTCCGGGCTCGCCAGGGAGATCAGGGCATCGAGCGCCGGCTCACTAATGGTCCAATCGCTCGAGAGAAAATGGGCTTTGAGGGTAGCAAGATCGTGGGCCATGGTAAACTGTACCGCTTCGACTGCAACAACAGGCCTAACGAAAGTTAGCCTTGCTGCCATAAGCCTAAGTTAGACGGAACGAAGAGCACATCTAAATACTATCTTCTACATTTCTGAAGAAACTGCTTTACATAAAGTTGCTTCTCGGACATCAAGCGACAAGTTTTACTTCACTCTACCGGCCACGGCACAAGGTACTGGTGTGTACCCTTTCGCCTTCCAGTGTTAGCTACTTCAGGTTCACTCTACGACAGAAGCTGGTGCGCCCTCTTTCCCCTTTAGCGGGCCGTTTCGTTGAAAAGCGGGTTTGCTAGATAAGGGGAAGTAGAGCTCTGAGGGGAGCAAGTAGACGAGCTGGCTTGCTGGTCCGCTTTGCCCCGGCAAGCAGTCTACAATCAGGCGCGGGTTTTACTTTGCTGGGGTGTTGCGCACAGCTCCTAGCAGATGCTTGCTGCCGAACCTAGCGGCCGTAGAGAGACGGGTAGGAAAAGAGCCACCCTACAGCTGGAGCGTGTTGAACGAAGCAAAATCCCCTTTGGCCGTTTCCTGCTGCTCCACGATGGGTTGCGCTGGATTTATAACGCGCTTGCCCTTGATGTAGAAGCAATACTTTACTTCTTTCCGGTCCGACTTTACCCGTAAACGCCACCCGGTGGGCGTTTTCTGCATGACGCGCAAGAAATTGTAGTCGCCTTTGATCTCCACCACCACGGCTTGGGCGGCGGCATACCCGGGTAAGTCAATGACGGCGTTCGCCTCTTCTGTATCGCGCAGATTGGCTAAGAGGGCCGTGGTTTTCCAACTCGGTTTCTGCACGGCCGCTAACACCTGAATCGCGGCCTGATTCTGGCCATTGACGGCCAAAACCTCGGCTTTGGTAAACTGCACTTCCGTGCTGTCCAGGCGCTGGTTGGTGTACATATACTGCTCCCAAAGGGGAAACAGAACGCGGGCGTTGGCGAAATCCTTCTCGATATAGAAGTTATCTAAAAAGGCCAGGCGTAACTGCGACTCCTTTTCACTGGCACTGAAGGAGTCTTCTTCTTCTAAAAAGCGGTGGACCGCGGCGGCGCTACCCGTCGTTTGCATCACCTGCGCCAGGCGGCGGCTCGCATTGTGGGGAAATTGGCTGGCTAACAGGATATGGCGTGGGCCTTGTTTGAGTAAGGCGGGTACACTCGTATGCCAAGGCGTTTGGTACTCTTCCGCTAGGTAAAACCAGATTTCGCCGGTGGCGAGATTGTGGATGTTGGTGTAGACCGACGTGGTAAACTCCCGCTGGGAGGTGGCAGCGGCAATCTGGACGAAGTTGGCGTGGCTGACGCCGTCCTTGGCCAGCAATGCTTGCGCCAGCGGGTAGCGCCAGCAGCTCTGCTTCTGCGCCCCGGTGGCACACACGTTGAAGTTGGTGGAGGTGAGCTGCTTGGTCGCACGCAGAATCGTATCCGGGGTAATAACGGCCAGATTGCCCTCCTTATCGGCCAGATGAATCTGGTCGCCTAGGCCCGGCAAGTAGTACGTGTCCCACAAGGCCAAAAACTCCGGCACCGTTTGGCAGTGCTCGAGCATATATTCGAGCATATTGCCGTGGGGAAAGGGCTGTTTGCCCACGCTGAGCTTATAGTTCTGGGGCGGGGCAACGCGTTGATGTCGAAAAAGAGCCCGGCTTCATTCACCCCTCCTTGCACGCTACTCTGCGCCGAACCGTAGGTAAGGGTGATATAGCCCAGCGTCTTTTTATCCTGAGCGGGAAAGACGTTCACATAGTTGGAGGCAGTATGGAAGAAGTCTTCGTTGTTCATCGCCCAGGTCTGGCCTTGGCGGTCGGTACCCGAGACGATGGTGCATGCGCCGAGCCAGCTTGTGGGCAGCAGGAGCAGAAGCAAGAGGAAGGCCATTCTCATCAGGTGGGTCGAGTAGGACGGGGAAAAGGAGAACGAATAGAAAGATACGGCCTACTAGCTCGTTCGAACGCGGCCTTATCTCGAGAGCAGAACGTATTCTGCATCTCGGTTCGTCAGCGGACTACTGGGGGAGCGCGTCATTCGTTACAGCGCCAGGGAAAAATGGGTGCGCTAGTTCCGGCCGAACCCAAGCCCAACCAATACGCGCACGAGTACCCTCCGGTCAGCGCATGGACAGACCGGAGGGTACTCGTGCGCGTATTGGTTGGGTAAGGGCCCGAAAGTGCGGACCTTTGGTGTATGCCTCGCAAAGAAGAACTGCCCCAGATCGGCCTCAAGTTGCCGGTGCCCGACTATACCCTGCTCAAAGAAGAAGCCGCCCGCGCCGGCGTACTGGTGAACACCTATGCCCGCCAACTGGTCCTGACGCGGGGCCGCCGAGGCGGCCGCGGTTCAGGCGCACTATCAGCGGCGGGAGGAGGTGCATCAGGAATTGCTAGACGAGTATTTTCAAGCCGCGTTGCAGGCCAAGTCCTTCGCGCAGCAGCAGGCCTACTTCCGCGAGCAGTTTCAGCTCATTGAGTTCTATCTCGCCAAAGGCGAGCTAGCGAAGGCCGCCGAAGCCGCGGCCGAGGCGTTGAGCCGGCCGCAACTTCAGGTCGTCGTGCATGGGAAGACCACTCCCGCCTTACCGCCGGATTCGTTAGCCGACGCCCCGTTGGCGTAAGGGCCGGCACGACGTTACAGCAGGAAAGTATACAATTAACTGATATTCAGCAAGTTATACACTTACTCAAATATAAAAAGGCGATTTAAGGCGTAAAAACGCCGGGGATACTCCCTTTTTACTCCGGATGAAACGAGGGGATACTCCCTTTTTGCTCCGGATGCGCGAGGGGGATACTCCTTTTTCCATCCGGTTACCGCGCCTGAAAGCGCCGGAGCGGTAAGGGGTCGACTGAAAACGCGGTTTCCAGCCAATTGACCGGATCACCACCGGAGCTAACAGCGCGCCTGCACTCAGATAGAGTAGTAGGGGTAGCAGGCGATGGTGGGCGTATAATCAGGACGGGTTGACGCGCCCCTCTTTCGAGCTCTGCCTCCTGAAAGCGGGTTAAAGGCCCTGCTGTTTCCGCACCAGTTTAGTAGCTCTTATAATTTCTACGCCTGATAAGGGCCCCTTATCGAGGGTAATTAGATGCTAAAAAGCGAATGGGGCTTAGCTATGTAGCTATAAAATGATTAAAGCATAACAACTCATCAGAATTTGGAGACTTGGTCCCCTAGTCTGATGAGTTGTTCGCTTACCATCTAAGCCTTAGCACCCGCTAGCGCTTAAGGCTCACCCAGCACTGGTCAATACGCACCCCACCCCATTCGCTCCATCCAAATGGTTTTGAAAGGGTTTTTGGAGTCGGCGTACTCTTGTTCCAAGTCGGCCGTCATTCGGTTAACGGTCGTCTGGAAAGGACGGGTGCCATCTTTCATCGCGATAAGCCGGGAAACCGCGTCAGCTACCTCCTGGGCATCCATGCGGTACTCGGTTATTTTCCCCTCCATGATGCCGCCAAACTGCTCCAGGGCCGTTTGCATAGCCGGTCCGTACGCCGCTACTACTTCCGGCCGGTCCGGCCCATAGCTGGCGGCTTTGGCCCCTATTTCCGTCGGAAATGGTCCGGGCAATACGGATACGGTTTCGATGCCGTACCCTTTCACTTCGTGCCGGATGCCTTCTGTGAGGGCTTCCAGCCCGAACTTGGTCATTTGGTAGGGCACAACAAAGGGGGTCGCCACCACGCCAAACCCGCTGGAGATGTTGATAATCAGCCCCGATTTATGTGCTCGCATCGACGGCAACACTGCCTGATAGGCCCGTACCACGCCGAACAGATTGACCTCAAACAGATTTTTCATCTGGGCAATCGAGGTCGCCTCGAGTAGCCCAAACCCGGTGATGCCCGCGTTATTGACTAGGACGTCTAAATGACCATACTTTTCGAGGGTCGACGTGACGGCCTGCTGAACCGACTCGTCGCGGGTGATATCCATCTCCACCACTTCCACGTTAGGCAGCGCGGCCAGCTCCTGGGCAACCGCGGCGTTTTTACTGGTGGTGTTGCGCATCGCGGCGATGACGCTGTGGCCTTGCTCCGACAGGGAAAGCACCATCAGCTTGCCAAAGCCGCTGCTGGTCCCGGTAATTAAAATGTTTTTTGACATAGCCGTACGCTGGTTCTGAGTACGCCAGCTGTTCGTTCAGCTGACCCTGCAAAATTCAGCGCGCGGCTAGGCCTAGAAAGAGGACATTTGACAGAAAATAACCGTGACATTTATCACAGCCACTGGCTAGGGTGCTGGCCAGTACGAATAAAAGGGTGGCTAGCTACCTAGTGTAGCTCATGGTGCTTGCGGACTCGGCTCAGCGTTTCGCGCGAGAGCCCTAGGTAGGAGGCCACCATGTGCAAGGGCACGCGATTATGAAAATCGGGAAAGGAGCGGAGGAAGACCTGGTACTTCTCTTCGGCGGTTGAACTAATGGCCATGTGCAGCCGGTCAGCCTGCGCAGCGATGGCGCGGCCCATTAACTGGGTCTGCAGGGCGTCGAAGGCGGGGATTTCTCTGCGAAGCATTTCCCAGTTGTCTTTGGACCAGAGCAGCAACTGGCTATCTTCCAAAGCGTCAATGGCCCCTTTGGCAGGCAGGCCGCTCTGAAAGCTTTCATAGTCACTCACCCACCAGTTCTCGCCGGTAAAGCGCAGAATATGTTCGGTCGCATCAGCACCCACGCGAAAAAGACGCAATAAGCCACTGACCACAAAGCCATGGTATTGGCATACTTGGCCTTCGTGCAGCAAGTACTGCCGACGCTTTAGCTTTTTGTACACCGTAACGGCGTCAATCTTTGCCAAGTCGGCAGCGGTCAACGAAGCTCTGTCGGTTAAGTATTTTACAAATGGTTCAACCATGGTTGGCTACTAGGTTAACGAAGCGGACCGGACACACGAAGTAATGGAGTGTGGAGGGGTGCAAACTAAGCCGTTCCTAACCCAGCTAGGTAAACATCAACGCATGTGCATGTGTTTTGCCTTCTACTGCTTTTAGGATAGCAAGTCTTTCTCATACTTGCCAAAGCCCTCAGCGACCCTCGCCGTCTGCGACTTTTCCAAGAGATTGCGCGGGCTAGGCAGCCAGCACCTGCATCAGTGTCCGATTCAGGCGCCACCTACGGGGTGCAGCTGAAATTTTCGCGGATGCGTTTTGCTTGGCTACCTGTCTGGTCCTATCTCATTCTGCGAACGGACTAACTGGCCTTGTTTATGGCCGCAGACCAGGAAACACCCTGTATTGCCAGCTAGGAAAGGAAGTTGCTGGCTGAGAAATGATTCCGGTTGATATGTCTATCTCGACTACTTGCAGCGCATGGCAACTGGCCATCAGTGGCCGGATTCCGTGACAAATGTCCTCGTAATTCGGTGACAAATGCCCTCACCCTGCCCTGGATAGGAAGCGGAACTTTGTGTAAGCAAGCAGCTAAACGGTAAGTGGTAAGTCGCCACTCCTTTTTTCACCCCTTGCTACCCACAATCCATGGCTAATAAACTAGCAAACAAAGTAGCCGTCATCACGGGCGGCAATAGCGGCATTGGCTTCGGCATTGCCCAAGAATTTCAGCAAGAAGGTGCCAAAGGCGCTATCGTCGGCCGCAACCAGGAAACGCTGGACCGTTCGGCCGCGCAACTTGGTGACAACTTTATTGCCCTCAAAGGCGACGTCACGCAAATCGCCGATTTGGAACGGGTGTTTAAAACTGTGGCCGACAAGTTTGGGAAGCTTGATGCGCTGGTCGTCAATGCGGGCGGGGCAGTGGAGTCGAGTATCGTTGGCTCGGTGGTTGGTGCTACCGAAGAACACTTTCAGCAGACAATCGACCTCAACCTGAAAAGCGTCTTTTTTACGGTGCAAAAAGCGCTGCCGTATATGAACGACGGGGCCTCCATCGTACTGGTTTCGTCGATGGTGGCACACAGAGCGATGCCCGGCCTGACGGTGTATGGGGCCGCCAAGGCGGGGGTTGTCTCCTTCGCCCGCTCCTTTTCGCAGGACCTGCTCGAACGCAACATTCGCGTCAATGTACTCAGCCCCGGCACTATTGATACCCCAGTTTTTGATAAGTTCGGGATTCCGACTGAGGCAATGGCCCAAGCCAAAAGCGGGTTTGCGGACCTGATTCCCATCAAGCGCATCGGGCAGCCCCGCGAGATGGGCCGGGTCGCGGTGTTCCTAGCTTCGGAGGATTCTTCCTTTATGCTGGGCACCGAAGTGTTGGCCGATGGCGGCGTCATCAACCTGTAATACCAGGCCTTTGCCTGGCTAGGCACGCGCAGGTCTTTTCAATCGAGTCCGGCCTCAAATTCTTCAATAGCGCTGCTTCTCGCAGCTTGAAGAATTCGAGGCCGGACTTAACCAGGAGGGGAATAGTGGAACGCGAAGGTGTACGCCAGTGGCTCGCCTATTCCTACTCTATGGGTTCACTTGTTTTTTCGTTACCATGACTAAAATCGTTTCGCCTCAGGTCGCCTTTAGTGGCTTGCTGGCGCAGGTTAAGCAGATTGCGCCGGAGATAGTTAACCAAAACGGGCAGTTTCTCAACTTACTGGAAGCCCGTTGGCAGGAGACCGGGACGCCCCGACCAGTTACCTCACCCATTGATGGGACCCGGCTGGGCGCCTTGCCCATGCTGGACCACGCTACGGCCCAGCGCGCCGTTGTTTTCGCCAAGCGAGAGGCGAGTAGTTGGGCGGCCGTTGAGCTAGACGAGCGCCGCGCGCAGGTGCAAAAGTGCCTCTCCCTCTTGCGGACGCACGCCGAACTTATCGGCAAGCTGCTCATTTGGGAAATCGGCAAAACGTACAAGGCCGGATTCACCGATATCGACCGGGCCATTGAGGGCGTGCACTGGTACGTTGATAATATCGAAGGCCTACTGAGTAGTCGGACCCCGTTAGGGCTGGTCAGTAACATTGCCTCGTGGAACTACCCCATGTCGGTGCTATTGCACGCCGTTCTGGTGCAGGCCCTTTGCGGCAATGCCGTGATTGCTAAAACGCCCACGGACGGCGGCTTTATTTCCCTGAGCCTAGTCTTCGCACTGGCGCGCCGGTGCGGCCTGCCTGTCACTCTGGTGAGCGGCAGTGGCGGCGAGCTGAGCGAGGTGCTGGTGCGCCACCCCGCCATTGACTGCCTTTCGTTTGTGGGTGGCCGCTACAACGGCCGCGTCATTGCCGACGCGCTGGCCCAAAACCAGAAACGCTACATCCTGGAAATGGAAGGCGTCAACACCTATGGCCTCTGGGATTTCTCGGACTGGAACCGGTTGGCCGACCACCTGCAGAAGGGTTACGACTACGGCAAGCAGCGCTGCACCGCCTACGTGCGCTTTGTGGTCGAGCGCCGCTTGTTTCCGCAATTCCTGGAAACCTACGCTCAGGTGGTGCGGGGCTTGCCGGTCGGTAACCCTACGCTGGTCGACCACGTCGACGACGCGCTGCCGAATCTGGCCTTTGGGCCGGTCATCCACTCTGCCCAGGCCCGGGACCTAGACCGGCTCTATACCAACGCTCTGGCCACCGGGGCAACGCCCATCTACGAGGGGCAGCTGGATAGCCAGCTTTTCTTACCCGGGCAGGATACAACCGCTTACCGGGCGCCGCGTGCGCTGGTCAACCTGCCCCGCCAGAGCGAGTTGTACTATAAAGAGCCGTTTGGCCCGCTCGACAGCATCGTCTTAGTGGACCGGGTCGACGAGTTGGTGGGTGAGATGAACGTCAGCAACGGATCCTTGGTCGCGACCTTGGCCAGCGACGACGTGGCCTGGGCCACGCGCACGGCCCAAGAAGTGCGGGCCTTCAAAGTGGGCATCAATGCGCTGCGTTCCCGCGGCGACCGGGACGAGGTGTTCGGCGGGCTGGGCGAATCCTGGAAAGGGGCCTTTGTGGGCGGAGCCCTGCTCGTGGAGTCCGTGACGCAGGGCAGCACGCCCATCCGGGGCAATTTCCCCGAGCAGCTGCGCCTGGCGGCCCCATTGGGGCTCGGGTAGGAACCTCGCCACCAGCTATTTATACGCCACCCGGGCAACCGGTATCAACTGAAAGGAAGGTTCTTTCCCTACTCTTTTACTGCCTTTTCACCGAACGAAAGCCGGCAACTAGGATGCGCTACTACCTATTGCGAAGTCGAAGTCACCGAAAAAGCTGCTCCTACTGAGTGGCTTTTTCGATGATAGAATAAGGTTGTGTTAGACGACGAGCGTTGGAGTTTACACTTACTAAGGCACACCCCACAGCCTAGTGCGCATAGAACGAGTGGGACAACTACTCCCCGCGGCAAAACAACTCGAACGGCGTGCTGTTTGAGCGTAGGTCTTGTACGACGAAGACCGGAGCCGCCGTCCGGCCTGGCAAATTCTTAACCCTTCCGATGAACATCACCCTGCTCTGCTGGCGCTCTGGCCGTCCGACCTGTTCGGCGGTCCGGGGAGTTACAGCCTGGCGTTGTCGGTGGGGGCAAGCGGTTGGCAGAGGACGTCCCGCCGGATGAAGTCCGCCAGGCCGTGCGCGACACTGCCGAAGCCACCCTTCTACCAACTCTCCACTAGCCGACAGTTCCCCGGTTTCAACGGAAGTTTTTCGCGGGAAGTACTTCCCGCAGCTGCTTCCCGCGTTGCCCCGACTGGCAATTCACCACTGCACTTTCCCTCATGCGCAACCTATTAGAAACGGTATTTCCCTTAGCCGAAGATATCCCGGCGGCTTACCAATGGACCAGCCCGTTGCACCAGCATGAATACCTGCTCAACGGCTCGTTAGAAAGCTGGGCCGGGCCCTTCTCGCCGGTGCATTCCCCGGTGCACGTGCGCGTGGGCACCGACGCCCGCCCGGTGGAGCTGGGCAGCTACCCGCTGTTTTCGCCCGCCCAGGCCCTGAAAGCCCTCCAAGGTGCCGTGGACGCCTACCAGGGTGGGCAGGGCCGCTGGCCCCGGCTGTCGGTGGCCGAGCGCATCCGCCAGGTCGAGTTGTTCACCCAGGGCCTGCAAGACCGCCGGGCCGAGGTAATCCGGTTGCTGCTCTGGGAAATTGCCATGCCCCTGACCGAGGCCGAGCGCGAATTCGACCGCACGGTGGACTACATCCAGGCCACAATCGCCGAGCTCAAGGCCGCCGAGCGCATCGAAGCCCGGCCCTTTCTGGCCGAGCAACACGTGGCCCAGGTGCGGCGCGTGCCGCTGGGCGTCACCTTGTGCATGGGCCCCTTCAATCACCCGTTGAGCGAAACGTTCCGCCTGCTGATCCCGGCCTTGCTCATGGGCAACACGGTGCTCTTCAAGCCCTCGCGGCATGGTACGCTGGTGTTCCAGCCGCTGCTGGCTGCCTTCCATGCCGCATTTCCGGCCGGGGTGGTGAACACCATCTACGGCCGGGGCCTCGACGTTGTCCCGGCCCTGATGCAGTCGGGGCAGGTGAACGTGCTGGCCCTAGTGGGGGCTAGCCACCTGGCTGACCGCCTCAAGAAGCTCCATCCCAACGTCAACCGCTTGCGGGCCGTGCTGAGCCTGGACTCCAAGAATGCGGGCATCGTGCTTTCCGACGCGCACTTGCCCACGGCCGTGGAAGAATGCCTGGCCGGCGCCTTCTGTTTTAACGGGCAACGGGGCCCCGCCCTCAAGATCCTGTTTGTGCATCGCACGATTGTCACGCAATTCATTCAGCGGCTGAGCGACCGGCTCAAGCATCTTAAAATCGGCATGCCCTGGGAAGCGGACGTAGTCTTTACACCCCTAACCGAGCCGCACAAGCCGGATTACCTGGAAGACTGCCTCGACGACGCGCTCGAGCAGGGCGCGGCCGTGATGAACGTGGGCGGGGGCACCCGCTACCACTCGCTGTTCTACCCGGCCATTGTGTACCCGGTCAGTGAGCACATGAAGCTATACCGGGAAGAGCAATTCGGGCCCCTGCTGCCCATCGTGCCCTTCGACGAGTTGGATGAGCCCATCCGCTACGTGGCCGACTCCAGCCACGGTCAGCAGGTGAGCTTGTTTGGCCGGGACCCCGACCAGATGGCGTACCTGCTCGACGCACTAGTGCACCAAGTCAGCCGCATCAACCTCAATGGCCAAAGCCAGCGCGAGCCCGACAGCCTACCGTTCACCGGCCGCAAGGACTCGGCCGAAGGCACCTTATCGGTGGCCGACACGCTGGATGCCTTTTCCATCCGGGCCGTGGTGACGGCCCCACAAACCCCCGCCAATCAGGAGTTGGTGCAGCACATTCTGCACGGCCACAAATCGCGCTTCTTGGCCACTGACTTCATCTTTTAAGGCTGATGGTCCGATATCTTGTCCGCCCCACTATTGCACTGTCCAAAAAACGCTCCAATAGTGGGGCAGATAAGACACATCTGCTGAACCTAGCGTTTATTGATTGATCTGGCAGAGTAGGCTAGTTTAATCCCTTGAAGAGTTCGGCAACAGCCCCGGTCGATTTTTAAACAAACAGGAAACGTCCCGTGCCCGTTTTCGACGGCCCCTGCGAACCCCGCGTCGGTCATGCAGAGCAAGTTCCCCACAGAAAGGCCACTAGGGTGGGGTAGCGCTTTTCTTTGTTCAGCAGATTCTACCGGAATGGTTTACCAGCTAGAAGCCGTCGTTTTTAGCTGGTACCCTTCTCTTCAGCAGCGGGTAAGCTGTTGCCTACTCTACTGCTGCCAGGCGCTGCGCGACGGACGGGTTTGCTTAAGCATTTTTCGTTTCTGACTTACTGGCACTCGTCGGCCAGTCCGGGGTGATCCACTGGCCGGGGGCCGAGAGGCCAGCGAAACTTACGCTCGGCTTCGCGGATGGGCACCTCGTTGATGCTGGCTTCCCGCCGTTGCATGAGTCCCTGCGCATCGAACGCCCACTGCTCGTTGCCGTAAGCGCGGAACCAGTTGCCCTCGTCCGTGCGGTATTCATACTGAAAACGGACCGCGATGCGGTTCTCGTGGAAAGCCCATACTTCCTTCACTAGCCGGTACTCCCGTTCCCGCTGCCACTTGTGCGTCAGAAAAGTGACGATGGCTTCCCGGCCCTGGATAAAGAGGCTGCGATTGCGCCATTGGCTCGTAACCGTGTAAGCTAGGGATACTCGCTCGGGGTCACGGGAGTTCCACGCGTCTTCTGCCAAGCGAGCTTTCTGGCGCGCGGTTTCCAGCGTAAAAGGCGGTAGCAGGGGGCGCAGTTCAGACATTATTGGAAAAGTAAGGTGAAAGTAAGATCAGGCAGAGGCAAACATTGCCTGGCGATTTAAAAGTAGGTAGAACGGTCAGTATACTCCAAGTCTACTTACATTTGGGCTTCGCTGAGTTCGTAAGACCTTTCCGCTCATGAGTGCCCTTCCTTCCCGTACTCCCCCAGTAAGTCGGCGGCCCGGCAGCGCATTCTCGCCGCTGCGCACCGCTTATTCTACGCCCAAGGCATCCGGGCCACCGGCGTCGAGGAATTAGTCGCAACTGCCGGGGTCGCCCGCATGTCGTTCTACAAGCATTTTCCCTCCAAGCAAGCACTGGTCGTCGCGTTTCTGCAGGAGCGCCACCAAAGCTGGCAGCAGCAATTGGAGCAGCAAGCCAAGGCCCGCTCCAACACGCCCGCCGAGGAAATACGAGCCGTATTCCACGTGCTAAAGGAGTGGTTTGGCGAAGCGGACTTTCGCGGTTGCGCCTTCATCAACACGGTGCTCGAAACGGCGGACCCCCATACGCAGGAGCATCTGCTGGCCCGTCAGCATAAGGACGTACTACGCACCTATCTGGAAGGGCTACTGCGCGAGGGCCCGTTTCGCGACCCCGCGCAGGGGCTGCCCAGTTGCTGCTGCTCATCGATGGGGCCATCGTACGGGCGCAGCTTGGCGACGGCCCCACGGCGGCCACCAGCGCGCTGGCCTTGGCCGAACTGCTATTGGGTGGGCGGCAGCGTTCCGCGACAATCTAAGTCCTTCTTCTGTCCAGCTAAATTAGACCATCTCAGTTTTAGTCTACCCAACTACTCTTCTTTCCGCGCACAATACGATTTTGCTTTCCACTACCCATATCCATTCTGAGCGAATAGAAACATTTCAGTAGGTTAGTTTCGATTGGTGCCGACTAGGTTAATCGACTTTCCCAAGACAGCTATGGACCACGGTGTTAGTAAGGCCATCCAAGTACTACAAGTAGTAAGCCGAACTTGGATACTCGTTATTTGCAGTCAAACAAGTAGTTGCCCTAGCAATCCAAGGCTCTATGCCTGTGCTGTTTCATTAGTCTTTAGTTATAAATCTTATGCTCTGAATTAAGTAATCGTTCTGAAGGACAATGTACTAACGACAAGACCTTGAACTGGCAGTTTCTGCTGTATAGTCGACCCCATCCCAGTCCGCCAGTTGATGTAAAAGGGGTAAGAGCGCCTTGCCTTTAGGAGTAAGGCTGTAATCCACCCGCGGTGGTAGCCCTTCGTATTCTTTCCTTGCGACAATGCCATCCGCCTCCAACTCTTGCAGGGTCGTGGTCAAGACCTTACGGGAGATGATTTCGATGTTGGCCGCTAGCTGGCCGAAGCGGACGGTGCGTTCCCGCAAGACCCAGATCACGATGGGCTTCCATTTCGAGCCTATGATCGACATGACGCGTCGCATCGGGCAGGCGCTGTATTTTAGTTGGACCTTGTTCATCCTTGTTGCCTGATTAAGATGGTTACTTTTTGGTTACTAGTATCAACCATCGTGCGCTACAAAGCTAGACTAAGTAGTTTAATTTTGTGCCATACCATCTGAGGCCGTGAACTACAATCCCTTTTTTACCCCGTTTAAGCTTAAGAGCTTAAACCTGCGCAATCGCTTTGTGATGGCGCCCATGACCCGGGTGCAATCGCCGGATGGCGTGCCCACCCAGCAGGTAGCCGAGTATTACAGCCGGCGGGCGGCCGCGGACGTCGGCCTTATTCTAACCGAGGGAACCGTGATTGAGCGGCCATCTCCCAGAAACCACCCGAATGTCCCTAATTTTTATGGGGACACCGCCTTGCAGGCCTGGCAAAACGTGGCGGACGCGGTGCACCACCACGGGGGCTCTATTGCGCCCCAACTATGGCATGTCGGGAACAGCCCCAAGGATGGGAACCGCCGGTGCCTTTCGAAAGCCCGGCCAGCATGTCGGTGCAGGATATCGAGGACACAATTGCGGCGTACGCCCGGGCCGCCGCGGACGCCAAGCGGCTGGGGTTTGATGCCGTGGAAATTCATGGCGCCCACGGCTACCTGATCGATCAGTTTTTCTGGGCCCAAACCAACCACCGCCAGGACGAGTACGGCGGGAAAACCATCAAGGAGCGCGCGCGCTTTGGGGCCGAGGTGATTAAAGCCGTCCGGACGGCCGTGGGCCCGGATCTGGCGATTATCCTGCGGTTGTCGCAGTGGAAAAGTGCCGACTTCAATGCCAAAATAGCCCATACCCCAGGAAACGGAAGAGTGGCTGTCCCCGCTCGTCGAGGCGGGGGTTGATATTCTGCATGCCTCGACTCGCCGGTATTGGCAGCCGGAGTTTGAAGGGTCAGACCTGAGTCTAGCGGGCTGGTTTAAAAAAATTACCGGGTTGCCCATCATCACCGTCGGCTCCGTGGGGCTGCAAGTGGACGTAACCGGCCTGTTTGCTGGAGGCAAAGGGCGGAGCGCGCCGACTTTGACGAACTGCTCCGCCGGTTTGAGCGGGGCGACTTCGACCTCGTGGCCGTGGGCCGGCAGTTGTTGCAGGACCCGGAGTGGGTTGCCAAAATTAAAAACGGGCGGTTGGATGATATCCGATCGTTTGATGCCGCCAGCACCAAAACGTACTATTAACCCAGCGCTACCTACCCCGCCTGATGGGCAGTAAGCACGCTCCTCGACTAGCACTGTCCCGCTCCTGCCCTCCTTCGCCGTGTTGTCACACAGCGTCATTCCGGACAGTCGCCTTCCTATGAAGTAAACCGGTTGCTGAAAAAGAGGACTAGCCCTACGAGTGGGTCAGGGTGGACATTAACCAGATAGGGCTGAGTTGACGAAGGCAAAAGCGCTTATTTTTGTCTTTCATTCCCTTACTCTGACTAGTCAACCAACCTACGCGTATGTCGAATCGAAACACCAAACTGCGATTGCTTGAAGTGGCCCACGATCTGATTTGGGAAAGCAGCTACGGATCTGTTTCCGTCGATGATATTTGTGAAAAAGCCGCTGTTGCCAAAGGCAGCTTCTATCACGCGTTTAAGTCAAAGTCGGAGCTAGCGGTGGCGGCTTTCGAAAACCACTGGGAGCAGAAGCGGCCAGCTTTGGATCAGCTATTCTCGACGCAACTCCCTCCCCTGGAACGGCTGAAGCGCTACTGCGATTTCGCGGTCGCCGACCAGCTTGGCAAGTATAAAACGCTCGGCAAAGTTGCTGGCTGCCCCTTTAGTTCAGTGGGCTGCGAGCTGAGCACGCAGGACGAGAATATTCGACAGAAAGCGCACGAATTGAACGCACGGATGGTGAAGTATTTCACGTCGATGGTGCTGGAACTGATTGCGGAAGGCACGGTGCAAGAAACCGATGCGGTCGAACTCGCTAAAGAGATGTGCGCATACATCACCGGTGTCCTGACCCAGGCCAAGATTGACAACGAGATTACATTAGTTCAACGCATGCTACCCGGTTTATTACGGCTGATGGGGATTCATAAAGCTATTTAAAGTCTTTTTTTGCCCTGTTACTAAACCGACCAGTCAACTCAATAAGTAATCAAGTCGCTTTAATAAAGGGAAAAGCCATGAAAGTATTTTTGACCGGTGCTACCGGTTACATCGGGAGCGTCATTGCGGAAAAGCTGCTGCAAGCCGGACACCAGGTTGTGGGGCTGGCCCGCTCCGAGGCCGCAGCGCAAACCCTAAAACAGCAGGGCATTGAGCCTTACTACGGTGATTTAAATAATCCCGAGACACTTACGGTGGCAGCCCAGGCAGTCGACGGGGTCATTCACACCGCTTTTGATATGAGCACCGGCGATTTCTCGGCAGCCAATGCCGCGGAAGCGAGAGCGGTCGAGGCGCTGATCTCGGGGTTAAAAGGCAGCAACAAACCATTGATCCTCACCAGCGGTACGGGAGTGTTGGGAAATACGGGTGAACTCATTTATGAGGAAGAAATGCCTATTACGCCCGCAAAAAGTCCCGCCGTCAAAGCGCTGCAAATGCGCCTTTCTATCGAGCAAGCCGTGCTAGAGGCTACCAGTTTACGCGGCGTTGTGCTGCGTCCGCCCAACGTCTACGGGCGTAGTGACGGCCGCGTGGTGTTCTGGATGCTACGAGCCGCGGCTCAAAAACTAGGGGCCGTGCCTTACGCCTCCGGAGCCGGGCAGAATCAATGGACGTTTGTCCATGTTGATGACCTAGCTGATCTTTTTGTGTTGGCGCTCGAGAAAGCGCCCGGCGGCGAGCTGTTCCACGCCGGCGCCCAAAGTGGGCTTCGCACGCAAGATCTAGCGGCCGCCCTCAGCCGGGGCATGGGACTGAACGGCAAAACGGTCGAGTTGGAAAAGGCGGAACTTACCGACGCTATAGGCTTTGCGGCAATGGCGGATTACTGGTCCTCGAACAGCCAATCATCGGGTGAAAAAGCCCGTCGGGTGCTCGGCTGGCAACCGCAGCACCTTGACCTCTTAAACGAAGTGGGGCGCCCTTCGGCTTAGCCTCGGCTGCTCAGCTCTTAGTCTCACGTGACCTGTTTTTACATTTCTTACGTTCGTAAACCCCATTCCTGTGTCCCAGAAGATTTTTGTTATTGGCGCTACCGGCTACTTCGGCGGCGTGCTGGCCCGCCATTTCGTTCGCGAAGGGCACCAGGTTTCCGGCTCGGCGCGGTCGCAGAAGGCGGGCGCGAAACTCGCGGCAGACGGGATTACGCCGGTACTGGGTGACCTCGACGACGCCATCGCCGCGGTGCTGGCGGCTGTGGGGGAAGCCGATGTAGTGGCCTATACGGCGCAGGTCGACTTCGAGCGCGAGCCGGCGGTCATGGAACAGCTGTGCCAGGCGTTGGCAGGCACGGGCAAAACGCTGCTCTTCACCTCCGGCAGCGGCGTCTTCATGAAAAGCACCGGTGGAAACTGGGTTTCCGACGCGCAGGCCGAGGACGACCCGTTCGAGCCCGTTGCGTTTATGAGGGCCCGGGTAGCAGCCGAGCGCCTCGTACGGGCCGCGGCGGAAAGAGGCATACGCAGCATGGTAGTACGTCCGCCTGCTATTTGGGGACCCGGCGATAATGGCCAAGTGGCACGGGTTTATCGCACCGTTGCCACCACCGGAGCGGCCTGCTATGTGGGCTCCGGCTTGGCGGTTTACTCGAGCGTACACCACGATGACCTCGCCCGGCTCTATTCGCTGGCGATTGAGCGCGGCGTGCCGGGTGCCCTGTATCACGCAACGGGTGGGGAGTTCGCCTGGCGGTGGCTGGCGGAAGCCGTAGCGCGGGACCTAGGCGTTTCGACCCGTAGCCTGTCGCTGGAAGAGGCCCACGAGCTGTTCGGGCCCATCGGCGCCACGATCTATTCCGCGTGCAGCCGCTCGCTCGACCCGCGTAGCCGGACCGAGCTAGGCTGGCAGCCGGTTCATCTGGACATGCTTTCCCAGGTCGGGGAACTCCGGCTCCGCGTACTCGCGCAGCCAGACCCGGATGGTCCAAGAGTCAGTCCAGCTAGCCACGCCTTCCCAGGTCAGTGAAACTGTAACCGCGCGTCGAGTCGGACCGGGATTGCCTGCTCAGCAAGGTAAATAACGCTACCGCCGATGAGTGTGTGGCTGGTACCTGCGGAAGGATACGTTACCGGTCAATTCCATTATACTGAATTACTGACCACCCACTACTGGCTGAGTACGGAGCTCGCCAGTGGCCCCGAGATTGCGGCGATACTCAGCGAAGTCATGGGCCGAAAGATAACATGCCAGGTGCTCGGACCCGACGAGTTCAAGAAAGTCTCCACTTCCATGGATCTCCAGGTTGAGTCTTGGTATGCCCAGGAGCGGCGTTGAATCCATGAGACAGATTGTTGACGGCCGAATGGGCTACATCGGCAGCGTGCGCGATGATGTACCACACGTAACCGGCCGCCCTGCGCTGACCTTGCAACGGTGGGCGGCTGAACACCGCGAGCACCTGACTGCTGCTTACTAAGGGTGGCGTTGCTCGGTCAGGACGTTTTGACCCCGACCCTATTGATTTTCAAAGTGCTGCGAGAGTTATCTCTCGCTAGCAAAAATCCATCTCACATTTTCGGAACTGTTGTTCCATACTTCAAACCTATTGAAAATGAAAAAGTTAGAAAACAAAGTAGCCGTTGTGACAGGGGCATCCAAAGGCATTGGCGCTGAAATCGCGAGAGGCCTGGCCAGCGAAGGCGCCTTGGTCGTGGTGAACTACTCGTCCGATAAAAAGGGGGCTGATAAAGTCGTTACCGATATTATCGCGAAAGGCGGCAAAGCCATCGTCGTGCAGGGCGATGTATCCAGCCAATCCGACGTGGAGGCCCTTTTTGCCAAGACGAAAGAAACCTTTGGTGACGCGGATATACTGGTGAATAACGCCGGCGTATACACCTTGTCTCTGCTCGAAGACGTCACGGAAACCGAATTTCACCGTCAGTTTAATACCAACGTGTTAGGGGTCATCCTGGCTACCCAGGCGGCGGTGGCTGGCTTTGGCGAGAAAGGGGGCAGCATCATCAACATCGGTTCCAGTGTAACGCGCCTCAGTCCGCCCCAAAGTACCATTTACGCCGGCACGAAAGGGGCCTTGGACGCTATTACGCAGGTGTTATCCAAAGAGCTTGGTCCTAAGAAAATCCGGGTAAATTCTATTAATCCAGGGATGACCGATACGGAAGGCGGCCGAGTGGCAGGCCTCATCGGCAGTCCTTTTCAAGCGCAATTTGAAGCCATGACCCCACTGGGGCGCATCGGCCAGCCAACTGATATTTCGCCCATCGCCGTATTCCTGGCCTCTGATGATGCGCGTTGGATAACTGGCGAGGTCATTTTAGCTGGCGGCGGCATGAAATAAGCGGTTGTTTGCTTGGCCTGCACCCCGAACGGGACTTGGAAAGCACTTTGACGCTGTAGCAAGCGCACTTCCTGGCGGAGTCAATCTCGCTAACAGGCCATTTCCCCCGCCGTGGCCTTTGACGTCTTACGGGAACAAGTGAAACCGGCCTCATCAGCCCGGTCACCATCACGGCCAAGCTCTTTGACGACCACTAGGCAGCAAGTAGGTTGCCGGGATGCCTTGCCCATTTGCCTAGCTCTCACCCCTGAATCAAGTCATTTTCCGCGATAGGCACGCGCACCGGTTTCAGCAAGATTAGGACCCGCACCTTATCGGCCGTCGGCCACCCCATGGCGGCTTGCCTAGTACACGGCCCACCTTACTGCACCCTTAAAAATTCTTAAACCGAGAACGGAATCATGAAAAAACTGGAAGGCAAAATCGCGCTCATCACGGGTGGCAGCTCGGGCATCGGCCTAGCAACCGCGCAGCTTTTCGTTTCGGAAGGCGCGTACGTCTTTATTACCGGCCGTCGGCAAGAAGAGCTGGACGCGGCCGTAGCGCTTATCGGCCAGCAGGTGACCGGGGTACAGGGTGATGTGGCCAATCTGGCCGACCTCGACCGCCTCTACGAGCAGGTGCGCCAACAGAAAGGCCACCTCGACATTGTGTTCGCCAATGCCGGCGGGAGCGGTGGGATGGTGCCGCTGGGCGCCATTACGGAAGAACACTTTGATAAAGTGTTCAACAGCAACGTGAGGGGCATGTTGTTTACCGTGCAAAAAGCGCTCCCCCTGCTGCGCGACGGTAGCTCCATCATCCTCATGGCCTCCACTACCGGCTCCAAGGGGGCGGCGGCCTTTAGTGTGTACAGCGCCTCGAAGGCCGCCGTGCGCTCGTTTGCCCGCACCTGGACGATGGATTTGCAGGCCCGCAGGATTCGGGTGAATGCGCTGAGCCCCGGGCCAACGGAAACGGCTGCTACAACCCGGATGGGCAGTACGCCAGAGCAAAAGCAGTTCATCAAAGACTACATCGTCTCCAGCATTCCAATGGGCCGGATGGGGCAGCCGGAGGAGACGGCGAAAGCGGCGGTTTTCCTGGCCTGCGACGACAGCAGCTTTATTACGGGCATCGAGTTGTTTGTGGATGGCGGCACGGCTCAAATCTAGCGGGTCGCCGTTGCTTGCGCGCACTCAGAGCACCTGAACGAGTGGGGCAGTCACTCAACTTCTGGTTCTTAAACCAACATCTGCATGAAGCTAGCATTGACCGACCAACAGACGGGGGGAGACTTACTCCTGATCAGTGAGGAGGCAGGGTTTGACCACCGGTTTTATTCCCGCGACGCCGCCAAACCGTACTTCACCATTGCCTGGAACAGTGGCCCTGCCCAAGCAGTGAATATTGACGGTACTTCCCACCGGTTTGACTCGCAAACTATTTTACCCCTGATGTTCAACCAGTCGTTCACGTTTGAGCGGCCAGCCGATGTAGTCGCTTGGCAATTCAATCGGGAGTTTTATTGCGTGGTGGATCACGATGCCGAAGTCAGCTGCGCAGGGTTCCTGTTCGGAATGGGAAATACGATGTTTATTCGCCTCGATCCGGCTTACCAAGCAAAGCTGAACTTGCTGGTTGCCATTTTCAAGCAGGAGTTAGCAACGCAAGACCACATTCAGAATGAGATGCTGGTGGTGTTGTTAAAGCGCCTGATCATTACGATCACGAAGCTGGCCCGGTCGGAATATATGCCGGGGGAAGACCACCAGGAGCAGCGGCTAAGTCTATTTCGGAAGTTCAACGTGCTCGTTGAAAGTCATTTCCGACGGGAGCATTCCGTAGCCTACTACGCGAATTTGCTGCACAAGTCGCCGAAAACGCTGGCCAACATCTTTGCGCTTTATAGCGACAAAACGGCATTGCAGCTAATCCAAGGACGAATTCTGTTAGAAGCAAAACGGCTGCTGCACTACACGCCCAAGTCCGTTAAAGAAATCACCTATGAACTCGGCTTTGAGGAGCCGGCCTACTTCTGCAATTTTTTCAAGCGGCACACGGCCGTTTCACCTATTAAGTATCGTCAGGACAAAGCCTTGCTACCGGACGAGGGGAAGTTTTTATAAGTCTTCGGGAATTCTGGGCAATACGCAGCGCGCCGTCTGGTGGGACCTTTGTCCTGTTCACTAACTCTTAAAAGGACATGAAATTTTCCCTTCAGTTCACCCGCCTAGCTCACCTGCTGGCCCGTTCAATTTTTGCCATGACCCTCCTCGTAGGCTTGCCTGCCACCACCTGGGCGCAAACAGTCAAAAACGTAGTGCTGGTACACGGCGCGTTTGCCGACGGCTCGGGCTACAAAGCCCTCTACCAAGAGTTAACTAAAAACGGCTACCATGTGACGGTGGTGCAGAACCCCTTGACTTCGCTGGAAGATGACGTAGCTGCGACAAACCTAGCGCTGGACCAACAAGATGGCCCCGCCATTTTAGTGGGCCACTCCTGGGGTGGGGCCGTCATCACCGAGGCGGGTAATCACGCCAAGGTAGCGGCACTGGTCTACATTGCCGCCTTCCAGCCGGACAAGGGCGAGTCGGCCCTGCAATGGTTTCAGAGTGCCCCACCCGCCCCGGAAAATGGGGTGTTACCGCCCAATGCGCAAGGGATTGTGTACTATGACCGAGCGAAATTTCACGCCGGTTTCTGCGCTGACGTAAGTGCAAAGGAGGCCGAGTTTATGGCCGCCTCGCAAGGAGCCTTCTACGCCAAAGCGTTTATTACCCCGCTCACCCAGGCCGCTTGGCGAACGAAGCCTACGTATGCCCTCTTAGCCACGGAGGATAAAAGCATTAATCCGCTCATTCAGCGCAACATGTATAGCCGCTCCAATACCAACGTAACGGAAGTAAAGGGTAGCCATTGCATCTACATCTCGCAGCCCAAAATGGTGGCTGACGTCATCAGGAAAGCGGCGAACGGGGAGGCGGCGAAAACCGCCGCCAAATAAGGAAAGTGCCGAGCAATACGGCTCGTCACGCAAACGGGGGCATGCCGTAGAGCACTACCACGGCATGCCCCCATTTGCGTTGCACGGGCAAGAGAAGCCCCACGATGTGCGAGCGTAACGTCACCATGCCAGCAAGGTGCAGCTGACGTTAACGGCCTCTGCGCAGGCGACCGAGCGGTTGGCTACCTTGGAAGAGGGCATAGTGCATGGTCAAGCCCGTGAAGTGTACGGACGGTCCCCTGTCCGGCTTAGCTAGCCCACCTCAATTGCGTAAAGATGTGATAAGGACTCCTTATCACATCTTTACGCAATTGAGGTGGGCTTCTTGCACCTTCAGCGCCAGTTAAGCAGCCTACCCTTGTGTTACTCCCGCCGCGTAATTGGGTAGCTTGTAAGCTGAGGGCTGGGTACTGCTCGGCGAGTGAGCGTCCCCGCCCGTTTTGTACGTTCCGGTTTCACCCTTTTTCCCTGTTCGCTATGCTTCCTAGCCTTCCCCTGGCCGAGTTGGCCGCTTCGCTAACCGAATACTGGTCGCCCCGGGTCGTGGCCGAAATAGAAGATTCCTATGTGAAGGTAGCCAAGCTGCTGGGCTCGCTTACCTGGCATAGCCATGCGCAGGAGGACGAGCTCTTCTTCGTGCTTAAAGGTCATCTGCGTATTGAGTTGGAGCACGGCGTAGTCGAGCTACCGGCCGGCTCGCTCTACGTCGTCCCGAAGGGAACGCCCCATAACCCCGTCGCCGAGCAGGAATGCCATATCATGCTGCTGGAGAAAAAGCAAACATTGCATACAGGCGAGGTCGTACTCGCCAACACGCGCTCGCTGACGGAGCAGTTACGGCAGCTGTAGGGGGTGGTCCTCTCCGTTCGACTAGCGGGCGGCAAGTGGGGTAGGCGTGTCAAATAGTATCGTAATGGCGCGAAAAGGATCCTTTTCGGCCGGCTGCTTAATGAATTTGGCTAAGAAATTTTTCCAGGTAAATAGCAAGCTGCCTGCCTCGAGCACGCGGCTTTGTCCTGCTGCTGTCACGCGCACGCAGCCCGCTAGCTTTCAACGTGGCAGTTTGAATACTGCGAGTAGATGATGCTCGGCTGACTGACGAGTAGCGCTGGTTTTGTTTTCATGCGTTTTCCCGACTATAGGTGCTTGAACAAAGGTCAGGAACTGTGGATAGGGAGTATTTGCGTGAGAAGCTCAATTTTATTTTCATCGGTAAGGCAAGGGTCACAACCTCTTCCCACTACGCTGGGCAGGGTCACAAACCCCACGCCGTTACTGGCTATTCCAGTAACGGCGTGGGGTTTAGGCAAGCTTCTCTAACACCCTAGAAGTTGGTCGTCCGTTGGGTTTACAATGCCACGCCGCCCGAGGCCTCCAGGCGCTGGCCGTTGATCCAGCGGGCTGCGTCGGAGCAGAGGAAGGCGACAATGCCCCCGATGTCATCGGGCTCGGCCGTGCGGCCCAGGGCCGTGGCCTGGAGGATATAGTCGCGCATTTCGGGGGTGTCCGGCATGGCGCCACCGCCAAATACGGCACCTGGCGCCACGGCATTGACCGCAATGCCCCGGCTGCCTAGCTCCAGGGCCAACTGCCGGGTGAATACTTCCAAGGCCCCTTTCACGCTCGCATAAACGGTATTGCCAGCGTAAGCCACGCGGGCGGCCAACGACGTGATATTGATGATGCGGCCCCCGTCGCGCAATAGCGCTAAGGCCCGTTGAGTCAGAAAATAGACGCCTTTAAAATGCTGGTTGAGTAGCTCATCAAATTGCGCCTCGGTCGTCTCGGCAAACGGGTGGAGCAGACCCGTGCCAGCATTGTTGATCAGGAAATCAAATTTGTCGGTGCCAAACGTATCGGCCAGCACTTTAGTGACCTGCGCAAAGAACGCCTCGAACGTGCTCGTATCGGCCACGTTTAGCGGCAGGGCCACGGCGCGGCGACCGAGGGCTTCGATGGCGACTACGACGGCCGCGGCTTCCGTTTGCTGGCTGCGGTAGGTCAGGATGACGTCGATGCCTTGCTGGGCCAGTTTCAGGGCCATGTCCTTGCCCAGGCCCCGGCTGCCGCCGGTAAGCAGGGCGATTTTGGTAGTACTCATACGTAGGGGTTGCCTTGTTGAAATGAACATGACAAAGGTCCCCTGCCCCGCAACCAGTGGTGGTGTATTCGCCAATCAGCTTGTTGTACAAATCAAACCAGCACGGCTTCCAGTGTGCGGAAAGCGCCGGGGCTCACGGCGGCGTAGCGGCGGAAGAAATGCGAGAAGTGCGCCACGTCCACGAAGCCGAGGCTATCGGCAATTTCCCAGAGCGACCAGTCCGTCTGGCGCAGCAGGGCCTTAGCCTCCTGCGCCAGACGGCCGCCGATGAGGTCGGTGGTGGTGCGGCCGGTGTGCTCCTTGAGCACCTTGTTGAGGTGGTTGACGTGCACGGCCAACTGGTCGGCAAAATCCTTGGGCGTGCGCAGCGGCACGCCCTGCTGGGGGGTAGTCAGAGGAAACTGCTGCTCGAGCAGTTCCACGAAGCGGGACGTGAGCCGGGCCGCCGCCGAATGCGTGGGGTGCAGTGTGGTAGCGGGCTGTCGCTTCTGGCCCAGGTGTAGCAGTTCCAGTACGTAGGCCCGTAGCAGGTCGTACTTGTGGGCGTAGTCGGAGCTTAACTCCTCGTGCATTTGGGTGAACAGCGCCGCCGCCCGCGCCACTTCAACTGGATTTAGCTGAAACACGAGGTGCCCCTCGGCTTGAAGAAGAGGCAGCTCCTCGAGCGTAGCGCCTCCCAGAACGGGCAGCATAAACTCGGCCGTGAAGAGGCAGAAGTGCCCCTGCTGGGCCTCGGCGGGCCGCCACTGAAATGATTTCTTAGGCGTGGAAAACACCAACGCATCGGGGGCAATGTCAATGGTGTGGTTGGCGTACTCGGCGCGGCTGTGGCTGCGCAACAGGCTGACCTTGTAAAAGGAACGGCAAGGGTAAGACGTGCCGGCGCGCAACTGGGTGGACTCCCAGAGGTCCGCCATGTTAAACACGTTGAAGTGGCCCACTTCGCGCTGAATGCCTAGGGGCAGCAACGTGCTTAGGTCGAGACCGATGCAGAGCGCCAATTCCTGATAGAGGGCAGTAAGGGCGGTGGTCGTCATAGCAGCCAGTATTCTGTACGATTCAAAGCTACTGCAACCCCCAGCCGGGCGAAAAGTTCGCTGGTAGCTCAGCGGCAGACCTCAGCAACTGGAACGCCGCATAGCTGTAGCGTTTTTTAGGACGGCTCAAATAGCATTACCGTCTCAAAAAGCCCTCCAATAACCGGACGGACAAGACACACGAAAGCTACGGGCAGTGTACCAGGTGATACTAGAAAGCAGGCCCCGATCTTATACAGCCAACTCGTTGTTGGACAAGCCAGCTGGTAAGCAGAGACTTTATACCTCACGACTTAGTGATCAGCGGCAGCTGCCCAATACTAAACAATTCATCACCCTTACCGATGGGCGGCGTAGCGCTCATATAAAGGACCACGCCATCAACTGGCGATATCACCTCCGAGAGGTGGTTGCCAAATAAGTCGGTCACGAAGCCTAGTTTGCGGCCTTTATAAATAAATTCGCCCGCCTTTACTAGAGGGTAAAAAAAGCCGGTATGCGCGCTGTTGATGCTCGTGCGGCGGGCAATCAAGTAAGGCTGGCTCCGCGACAGCGTGCCCTCCTCGATGCGCAGATGTACCAGCAGGTTGTGCAGCGCCTGCTTGATCAGAGCCACGTTTTCCGCTTCCACCTGCCCGAGGCGGCCGCACTCGATATCCACTGCCGGGATGCCGCGTTTGATGGCTTCGCGCGAGCAATAGATCGCCGCTTCCTTAAGCGTAGGCTCGTTGCCGAACTGCACCACGTAAGGAAAGCCGAGCGCCACGGCCATCTGCCGGCCTTTTTCGGACAGCTCGGGGGTGTCGAAGTAATTGTAGTAACCCGAATAGGGGCGCAGATCTTCGGGGGCGTCGCCGGCGTGCACGTCAACGACAAAGTTGCAGCGGGCGATGATGTCGTTGCTTAGCACCCAGGCCATGCGCTCGGTAATGGTGCCATCCACCTTACCCGGAAACACCCGGTTCAGGTTCTTATTATCCAAGGGATTAACATCCGTCCGGTGCCCGAGAAACCCCGGCACGTTGGCTAGATGCACCAGAATAACGGTGCCGCTGAGTTGCGCCGGGTCCAGCGATTGGGCAAACTGCTGGGCCGCAATAATAGGGGGATACTCGTAGCCGTGCACCCCGGCAATGATGCCCACGACCGGCCCTTGCTTCGCGCCGTGAAATACAGTCACCGGAATCACGGTGCTGTCTTTACCGGCTACCACGGGCAGCAGCATGGCACGTTTGGTGCCCGCTTTGATGGTCTCGTTGCGGAAAGAAAAAGGCTTGACGGTCACGCCGGCTAGGCTTTGAATGGCGCAGAGGAAAACGACTAGAAGAATTCGGATAGGCATGAGGGAAGCGGATTAGTAGACAGACTGCCCAGCTAGCCGGGTTCTTAGCGCGGGTTGATGGGACGCACCCGGAACAAGAGCAGGCCGGTTGCAAACACCACCCCCACGCTACCCAGCAGCTTGCCCAAGCCACTAACCGCCGTTTTGATTTCCGGGGTGCTCGTGAACGTGTGCGTGGGCTCCTTGGCGTAGTCGGCGTGGGTGAACGCCACTTTGTGGAACAGGTAGCGGTAGTAGAAGGCCCGCAGCGCGTCGTGGTAGCGGGTGGCACTTTGCTGGAAGGCCAGATGAGTCGGCAGGTCGGTGCCGGCCAGCGCGTTGAGGCTACTTTGAGCGTTGATGGCCGGCGAAAGCCAGCTTAGGCGGTTCACCAGTTCGTAGCGTTGCTGCAAGCCTTGGCTGTAAGCCGCGGCTAGGGGCCGTACCGACTGGTCGCCTAGGTGCTGGAAGGCGTAGTACCAGCGCCACACGAACCGCTCCTTGATGGTGGCCGTGTCGCGAAACTGCGGGTAGAGCGCAAAAAAGCGGTTCATGGTTTCCATTTTAGGCTTATCCCAGCCTCCGTGAATTTCCTCGCGCTGCTTTACCGTCAGCGCAATGCCCTGGGGCACGGGCCGGGCGGCACTAACGTACACGTTCAGCAAGCCCGGTACCAGCACCACCAGAATCAGCCACAATCCTACCAGCGCTACCGCGTTGAAGGCCGAGTTGCGCTGCAAGCCCGTCACCACGTAGGCTAGGCCAAACCATAACAAACAGTAGAAGGTCACCAGTGCCAGCCAGAGTCCCACGCGGCCATCGAGCGGCACCTGCGCCCCCAGCATGGCCACCGCCGATAGCCCTAGCGCCAGCCCGAGCACCAGCGTTAGCCGAAACAAGAGCTTGGCCCCCACTACCAAGCCCGCACTGATTGGCTGGGCTAGCAGCAGCGTCAGGATGCCTTGCTCTCGCTCACTGGACAGCAAATTGAAGCTCAAGGCAATAACGAGCAGCGGAAACAGGTACACCAGCACAAACGCCAGATCGAAGTTGCCATTAAGGGCCTTGGTGGGGTTCACGTTTTCGGAAGCGTAAAGCTGACCTTGCAAACCCAGCAGCCGCAGCTTCACGTAGTAAGGATTTACGTCGCGCTGACCCAAGGAGAGGCTGGCCCAGGCAGTAGGGTGGTGCACGGCAAAGGTGGTGTGGTAGTAGCCGATATCGCCGGCATCAGCCTCCCCGGAAACTTCCCTTGCAGCTCCTCCACGTTGTGGCGAGCCAGGGTGGGCAGTTCGGCCAGGTGCTGGCGCTGGCGCCCGATTTCGGTGGTGCCGTAGTAGATGCCGTAGAGACCGACCAGCAACACCAGGGCAGTTAGCAGCACCAGGCCCTTAGCGGCCTTGAAATGCCGCCACTCATACGTAAACAGAAGCCAGAATATCTTCATCAGCTTAGGCAATACTCGTTTTTTCAATCAGTTTCAGTCCTAGCCAGCTCAGCCCCAACGCCCAAAAAAGCAAGGCGAGCGCGGGCACCAGCAAAGGGTGAAGTGCCCAGCGCAAGGGTGGGGCCTGGTAAGCGAAAGGGGGAATGGCCCGCCAGGTAGCGGCGTCGAGCTTGCGCTCTTTGTCGCCGTAGCCCATGCCCACCTGCAAGGCGTTGAGTTGTTGTGCCAACTGATAGCGGTAAGCCTCGGCCGCCTGCTGGAAGTGCACGTAGTGGGCGAAGTCGGAGCCGGCCAACCCCATCGACAAGGGCCGAATGGCTTGGTACGGGTTAAGCAAACCCATCCAGGTGGAAAGGGCGTTTTGCCGCTCGTAGGTGCTCGTCAGGCCGGCAAAATGCCGTTGGTACACCTGGCTGGTGTAGGCCTCACTTTCGGCCATCACCAAACCACCCACGCTCACGGGCAGTTTTTCCTCGGAATCAACCCCATATTTTTTTAGCAGATTCGCCTTGAGCACGGCCGTGCGCTGATCCTGCGGATCGTGGCCGTTGATCCCTTTCTGCGCTTCTTCGTGCACGGCGGCGTCCAGTTGCGCCTTGGTGATGGCGGGAAACAGGTTGGCGCCTAGGTTGGCGGTGGCTTTCGGCAAAATGATGCAGCCCAGCATCCAAAACCCAAGCAACGTTACCAAGGCGGTGCGGGCGTGGTGCTGCCACGCGGACACCACCACCGAGCCCACGATAAAGAGGAAAAAGTACACCCCGTAGCTTAGCGCGAACAACGCCAGCCGCGCCCACAAATCAAGGTTGCCGGCAACTTCTTCCTGCCCGAAGAGCAGCCCCGCGGCCAGTGCCAATGCCGGCCCAACGACCAGTGTTACGGCCCAGCTGTAGCCGGCAATCTTGCCCCATGCCACCTGCCGCAACGATACGCCCTGGCTGAGCAGCAACTTTAAAGTGCCGCTTTCGCGCTCCTCCGTGAAGGCGCTGAAGCACAGAAAGATGATGAGCAGCGGCACCAGCAGTTGCAGCACAAAGGCCACGCTCAGCTCACCGAACCGGATCAACGAGCCCGACTGTTGGGCGGGACTAAAGTTGACGCTGTTCTGCTGGTGAGCCTCCAGAAACACCGACGCGCCGGTAAACGAATCCAGCCCGGAATCCAGGAAGCTCAGGGTGGACTTGGGGCGGAAGGCAAACGAGCCGTAGTGAGCCACTCGGTGCGGGTGGCGGTTGGGTTGGTGATGGAACTGCTCGTTGACGGTTTGCTGCGCCACCGTGCGCTCCTGCTGCAGGGTACGGTAGCTGGCCCGCCCCACCAGGGTGGCGGCCAGCAACAACCCTAGCACTAACACACTCAGCACCATAAAGCGCCGGTCGCGCAGGGTGCTGATAAACTCTTTTTGGGCTATGCTGCGTATCATCGGCTAGTGCATGTAGTGGAGGTAGAGCTGTTCGAGTTCGTTGGCATTGAGCGTCGTAGTCGAGCGCACGTCCACCAGTTCGCCCTCGCGCATAATGCCCACCCGGGTGCCCACTTCTTTGGCCCGGAAAATATCGTGGGTGGCCATGAACACGGCCGTGCCCTGCAAGCTGAGCGCGCGCAGCAACTCGGAAAACTCGTTGGAGGCCTTAGGGTCGAGGCCGGAGGTAGGCTCGTCGAGCAGCAGCACCTTGGCGTGCTTGGCTACGGCAATGGCAATGCCTACTTTCTGGCGCATGCCCTTGGAGTAGGTGCCCACGCGGCGGCCTACCGCCTCGGTCGGCAGCCCGGCCTGCGCCAGGTAAGTTAGCAGCTCGCCTTTTTGGTAGTTGAAGCCCGCTAGACTACTGAACAACGAGAGGTTTTCCAGGGCCGTCAGGTGGGGGTAAAGCATCACATTCTCCGGGATGTACGCCAGGTGCTGCTTGATTTTCAACGGGTTTTTGGCCACTTCCAGCCCGTTGATGTAGGCCGCGCCGGCAGTGGGCAGCACAAAGCCCAGAAACAGGTTGATGGTGGTGCTCTTGCCGGCCCCGTTCTGGCCGAGCAGGCAGAACACTTCGCCGGCTTCAATCTGCAGGTTCAGGCCTTGCAGGGCCAGCTTTGCCGGGTACTGCTTGCGCAGGTCTTTGGCTTCTAAGATGTAGGTCATGGTTGAGCTACTTACAAGAGGGTGAAGCGGACTAAAGCTGGCCGCTAAAATGAATACCCGAGCGTGGTAATGAAATTGCGCGGGGCGCCGGGGCTGGCCCGGAAGTAGTCGTAGCCACCCACGAAGTAGTACTTGTCCAGCAGGTTGTTGACGTTGACGTGGAAGTTGAAGCGGTTGATAGTGTAGAACAGGGCCACGTCGGCCACGGCGTAGCCGGGCCAGTAAGACCATTCGGCAGGGCCGCCGTCGAGGGGCGTTACCTGGTTTTCGAAACGGCGGCGGGTCACGTAGTTGCCGCCCACGGCCAACCCCAGGCCGCGCAACGTGGGCGTGAGGAAGGTGTATTTAGCCCACAAGCCGCCCGAGTTTTCGGGTGCGTTAGCCAGGGGCTGGCCTTTTTCGGCCGCCAGGTCGGCTTCCGTCACCTCGGTGTGGTTGAAGGCGTAATTGACGTTCAGGTTGAAATTGGGCAGAATGTTGCCCGTCAGTTCCACCTCCACCCCGCGCGAACGGGCCTGGTTTTGGCGGTAGATGGCCGCTCCATCCGCCGTGAGCGAGCCGGTATTGACGAGTTGATTGCGGCGTCCAATCTGGTAGGCGGCCACCGTCGCGAACAGCGCTTTCTGGAAAAACTCTCCCTTTAAACCGGTTTCCAGCTGGTAGCTGGTTTCGGGGCTGAACGGTTTGCTGCGCCCGTAGCGCTCCGGAAAGCGGATAAGCTCGGGCCGCAGCGGCCGGAAACCCGCGCTGTAGGAGGCAAAGTAGTTGAGGTTGTCGCGCAGGGCGTACGTGAGGCCCGCCCGGGGCAGGAACTTGGTTTGCGCAATGTTGGTGGTGCCGTCGCCGTAGTCGCGCTCATCGGCAAATAGCTCGTAGCGTGCCCCTAGCAGCAAGTCCAGGCGAGGCGTCACCTCGACTTGGTCTTGCACATACACGCCGGTAGTGTGATAAATCGAGTTGATGTAGTCGGCGAAAAATGCCGGCGTTGGGCGGCGGATATACGTGCTCGGGTCGCGGATTTCGTAGCTCGGGCTATTGAGGTCGAATTGCAGCGGCGCCACGCGCTGGCTTACCACGCCGTTCGCTACGTTGGTTACCAGCCGTTGCCGCGCCTCGAACATCACACCCTCCTTATCGGTGTTGAAGCGGATGTAGTCGGCCCCGACCACCACCTTGTGGGTTAGTGAGCCGGTGGTGCGATTAAGCACAAAGTAGGCCGACAGGTTCTTGGTGTACTCCTCGGCGCGGCGGTCGAAGTAGCGCAAATTCATCACCGAGTTGGCCGGTTTGGTGGAGTCCGAGTTGTCGTAGGAGTTGAGGGTACGGTGCTCGCTCAGGTTTTCCATGAACGTAAAATCCAGGTAGGACGCGTTGAACGAGAGCCAGTCGGTGAACCGGTGATTCAACGACGCGTTCAGGTAGTAGGTACTCGTGCGGAAGTAGTCGCTTGGTTGGCTCAGGGTAAACGAGCGGGACACCGCGTACAGGTCGTTGCTTTTGATGGGCAAGCCGCGGTCGAGGTAGCCGTCGATGTGGGTGTACACCAATTCGGCGTTGAGCGTGGTTTTGTCGCTCACCAGGAACGTGACGGTGGGCGCCAGTATCAGCGACTTGGTGTCGTTCACGTCGCGGAACGTGTTGGTTTTTTCGTAGCCCGCGTTGAAGCGGTAAAGCACGTTTCTCTGCTCGGTGAGGGGGCCCGTGAAGTCGGCCGTGGCGCGGGTGGTGTTGAAGCTGCCCGTCGAGACGGTCAGGGCTTTGCGGGCTACATCGAGTGGTTTTTTGGTGACCATGTTGATCGTGCCCCCGGGGTTGATGTCGCCAAACATGGCCGCGCCAGGGCCTTTAAGCACCTCTACGCGCTCCAGATTCACCGTCAGTGGCGCCTGGGTAAAGGCATTGCCAAAGCTGAAGCCCGAGCGCAGGCCGTTCAGCAGCCGGAAGCCGCTCTCGTAGCCGTTGCGAAACCCGCGAATTGTAAAGTCGTCGTAGTGCGAGTACTGCGTCACGCCGGCCACGTTCTTGACGGTCTCGGTGAGGCGCAGGGCCTGGCGGTCCTCCATTAGCTCCTTGGTTACGGTGGAAATGGACTGCGGCACGTCAAGAAGGGCCGTAGCCGTGCGGGTACCCACAAAACTGTAGTCGCTTTTGTAAGTGGTTTCCTTGCGGCCCAGTACTTCCACTTCCTGCAGGGAAGTGGTGGTGGGCTGCAGCGTGAAGTTTACCGTTACGTTGGGGGCATCGGCGCTCAGCACCACGGTGCGGCGCTGCTCCTGGTGGCTCAAGCTACGAGTGACTAACGTGTAGTCGGCGAGCGGTAATTGCTCGAAGGCGAAGCGCCCGTCGGCGCTGGAAAGGCCGGCAAAGCGGCCGGATTGTTCCACTACCGTAACCCCTTCCAAGCCTTGCCCATTGGGCCCCACGGCCCGGCCGTTGATACGACCCAAGGGAGCCTGTCCAACAGCCAGCAGCGGTAATACTACTAGTAGAATAAGAAGAAGTCGTTGCATAAAGAAATGGAGGTGCCTAACTCAGCTCCTTCTGGAGTAGAGTAGGGGGAGGGAATGAAGAGAAGAGAGGTGGGCCCTACCAGACGGCGCTCCCTAGGCGCACCAAGGCCAAGAAGCCGTGTGAGCGACTTAGCTGAAAAGCAACCGGGTAATCGAGGGGACCTGAAAAGGCAATGGCACGCTCGCGGGAACGCAACCTGGGAGTGCCTGGGGTTGGCTTAGACGAGGTGACCTCATGCCACGCGCTACAGGGTAGCCGGAAACGTTCCGGCAGTTTTTATAAGAACTGCGGTCTTACAGGGCCAGCAATTAATGCTTTGCTGGCTACCTTACTAGGCCTGCGTGCTTACGCGCAACGGGCAGGTGGCCCGCGCAGACAGGCCCCATCAAGCAGGTGAGTGGCGGGGCATACGGGCGTCTGCGGACAGTACACCGCAAAGGACAGTAAACGCGTAGGCGCTTCCACGCAGACCGGCAACGCGGGCTGAAAAGGGGCATTGTAGAGTTGCTCGACGTGGCAGTGCTGGTGCTGGGGGGTCAGTACGTGCTTGGTGACTAACTGCTGGGGTGCTCGCAAGGCCGGCTCTTCCTCGGTGTGGGAATGGAAGTGAGCGCGTAACACCGTCGCCTCGGGTAAAAAGACGCGCATAAGCAGCAGCAACAGCCACCAAGCGCCAATTCTTCTCCCTTTGCTACGTGTTACCAAACCTATCATGAAAAGTACAGGAAGGTCAAAGGTAGGCGCTTTTCTCTAAATGCTGCAATGTTGCAAAAACAAAAGCACCATTTTGTCGGCGAATGGCCTCTTGCATTCCCATCTCCTTCGTGCGCTTTGTAAGCTAGACAGCAGTGAAATCTATACCACAAAGAACTCTACTAGCTGTCAATGTTACCCAACAGATTCCCTGTCGGAAGTTTTGCAACAGCCACTCCCATAATGGTAGGCGACGAAACCGGGAAAGTGGTTACCCCTTAATTTCTCGCTTTATCTAGTTTTATCCGATTCTGAAGGCTGCTGCTCGCTACTTATCCGGGTGCGGAAAGTCACGCCACCTTGTGCGGGCTGGATGAGCTATAGCCTCATGACCTTCCCCTACTTCCCACCGCAGTCGCTATCCCTTGCATCGTCTTTAATGATAATGGGGCCGCTCATCTTCAGCGCGGGACCGACAAAGCCGACAGAGCTTATAGCTTGGTTTAACGACCACTTCTCATCAGTTGATTTGCCTTCTAGGTTTTTTTCTTCCTCCGTTCCTGTATTAGTCGGCATGCCCACTTACTTGCCAAGCGGTACCATAACCAAACCGATTAATCACTGCGCCCTACCAGTTGCTCGGCGGTACTAGCTGGTTACTCATTCAGCCAGCATTTCTTGAAGCAGTAGTTGAAATTCAGGAAACAAACCATAAAAAGCACTGCTATGAAACGGCTACTACACGCTATGTTCTTTTTGACCAGCAGTCTACTGCTGCTCTCCTCTTGCGACCTGCTCGAGGACTACGGCCTCCAGCCCAACGATCAACTCCGCATTTACCGCGGTACTTCGGTGCCCTTAGCCAACGGGCAAGCCACCGCCTGGATCTCTGTCAATGCCCGGCAGGAACCAGTTGAACTGGGATTGGAATTCACTCGAGAGGCCGTATTCAACTTACCCCCACCAACTTCGGTGTGCAGGAGATTCCGCTGCCGCAGCGGGCGAAAGATCTGACCCCATTTGAGCATATTCAAATCAATTGGGCCTCCCAAGGCCATGATATGGAAGGCCCGAACGGTCCAGTTCCCATTGGTCCCCACTATGATCCGCGCTTTTTCATGACTTCCCTGGCCGAGAGGCAAGCCATCCCGGCCTCTACCGATCCCGACGCCAAATTCAACGTGCTGCCTCCCCCGGGTATATGCCTACTACCCATCAAGCAAGTCAAAATGACCTCCCGCGTACAGGGAAGCAGTGGTCGGAACGAAATGCTTTTGTGGGCATGACCCACGCCCTGCTGTTGGGTTCTTATAACGGCCGGTATACCTTTATTTTGCCCCTCGTGACTATCGAGGAGATGCGCAGCGGCAACCGCACCGCCAAAGCTATTGCGCAGCCGCTGTATTTCCAGGAAACCAACACCTACTATCCGACCACCTATAACGTCTATGTTAATGCGCAGAAGCAAACCCACTACCTCACGCTGGGTGGGTTTGTCCGCCGCTGACCTCGAGGTTCCATGGGTCGTAGCTATCCAGTGGCTGCTACCTTCCAGAGGCCAACCCTTAGACTCGAAGAAGCAGGGAACTTGAGAAGACGCTAAATCAGGGACGAGGTCAATGAAAATAGGGAAAAGAATGGTGGTCAAGCACTTGACCACCATTCTTTTCCCTATTTTCATTGGTGTTTCCTTGCTAGATCCGGTGACGATGCGACGTGGTGCTTTCGCCTTTCTCTTGTTTCTGCTCGCGGCTTGTTCCTATGCCCAGACGGAACGGCCACAGGGGGGCCACTGTCGCTAGTACAGATGAAGGGCCTCAAGCAGCAGTTGGCGCAGGCAAAAGTGGACACGATACGCGTAAAACTACTTGTGTCCTTGGCCCGCGGCTCACTACAGTTAGGTTATGCGGACTCGCTCTTGATGTACAGTCAACAAGCCCTGGCCGTGGCCCAAAAAAGCAACTATACTGAAGGAGTCTCGGATGCTTACTGGTTGATGATCTGGGCGTATCGGCAATTGGGACGATATCCCGAAGCACTACAAACGGCTTTTCACAATCTTCACTTAGCCGAGCAAACGAAGGATTCCCTCGCCGTGTGGATAGCCTTGCGGCATATGATGTTTGTCTTCAACGATTTACAGGAATACCACACGACCCTACGTTATGCCCGACGCTCACGAAAGCTGGTGCCTTCGCTTCAATCGAAAGATGAGAAAGCAGTGCAGCGGTATGCCTTGAGCGGGTATATGAACTTTATGAGCCACGCCTTCGAAGAACTAAACCAACTGGATTCCGCTCTTTGTTATAAAAGGCGAGCCTACAAGATGGCGCATGCTATCCGAGACAATCAGCTAGTAGCGCTGACCACCGACAATTTAGTGCGGCACTTTTCTAAAACAGCCGTTGATGACAGTACGGTTTATTATGCTCGGCTGTGCATCGAGTACGTAAAGCGAACCGGCTTCCGCTTGGACTTAGCGGCCAATGCTCAGCTAGCGTTGGCTAGGGTGTATCGGCGGCGAAATCAATTGGATTCGGCCCTGCATTACGCCAGAAGCTCGCTGGCTATTTCTCGCCGGATGAAGCGTCTAGCCGCCCAAGTAGAAGCTACTTCCCTGTTACACGCGCTGTACGCCAATCAAACGCCCAAGGATAGTGCCTATACCTACTTCGTGTTGAAAACCACCCTCCAAGACAGCCTCGTCAACCTAGAAAAAATAAAGCAAACCGAAAGCATTAAATACCAGGAAGCGCTACGCCAGCAACAACTAGGACAGGAAAGACGCGAAGCTCAACAGCGCTACACGCGGCGCATTACCACCTATTGCCTATTGGGTGGATTCGTCCTTCTGTTATCCATCGGGTTCTCCCTCTACCGCATTCGGCAGATACGCCATGAAAGTCAGCTTAAGTTCAGCTTTACGAAGCGAATTCATCAAACAGAAATGCGGGTGCTGCGGGCCCAAATGAACCCTCATTTCTTCTTTAATTGCTTGAATAGTATCAACCGCTACATAGTAAAAAGCGATCCTAAAACAGCTTCGCACTACCTGACGAAATTCGCGCGGCTCATGCGCTTAACGCTCGACAATTCGGCTAGCGAAAGCATCAGCCTAGAGAAAGAGATACAGACCCTTCAGCTTTATCTCGACATGGAAAGCATGCGCTTTGATAATGCCTTTGCGTATGCCATCGAGGTCGCAGAAGAGATCCAGCCTGACGCTCTTACCATCCCTTCTATGTTGCTGCAGCCGTATATCGAAAATGCCATCTGGCACGGCTTGTTGCACAAGAAAAATGGAGGCCACGTATGGCTACGTTTCCGTCAACCCACGGAAGACCTGCTGACCGTGGAAATAGAAGACAACGGTATTGGCCGCCAAAAGGCAAAAGAGTTGAAAAGCAAAGAGACCGTCAGCAGTAAATCGTACGGTATGCAAATCAGCCAGGATCGCCTCTTTCTCATCCAGGAGGTGTATGGTCTGCAGGCGACCGTCGAGGTGAAGGACCTGCAGGATGGGCAAGGCAATGGCAGTGGAACGAAAGTCCTCGTTCAGCTACCCGCTCAAGCTTCCTAGCACCTGAGTAGTACTAGGCGACTTTTACCTAATAGGTACACTAGACTATCCATCATACATTGTCCGTTGCCCGTTTTTTTAAGAGCCAAGCCGGTATGTTGAAAGCTGTTCTGGTAGATGACGAAAAGAATGCGCTGGAAATACTGGAGTGGCAACTCCAAACGTATTGCCCGCACGTGCACATAGCGGAGTTGTGCACCACCGCAGATGAGGGCATCGCGGCCATTCACCGGCATGCACCTCATTTGGTGTTCTTAGACATAGAAATGCCGCACAAAAACGGATTTGAGCTGCTGCGTTCTTTTCCGGATCCGCCTTTTGCCGTCCTCTTCACCACGGCGTACGACCAGTTCGCCGTGAAAGCCTTCAAATTCGCCGCGCTTGATTATTTGCTGAAACCTATTGCGGCGGAAGAGTTAGTAACAGCCGTCCAGCGCTATGAGAAGCAGCAGCCATCGCCGTTTAAAGATCAATTAGAGCTACTTCTGCAGCACTACTCGCACCCCGCGCTCGCCCCCAGCAAGCTGCCCTTCGCCACGCAAGACGGAATCACGTTTGTCAAGCCTAAAAATATTGCGCGCTGCGAGTCGTCGAGCAATTATACGACGTTGTTTTTCACCGATAAATCAAAGCTGATCGTCTCGAAAACGCTCAAAGAAGTGGAAGAGCTGCTTCAGCCTCATGGCTTCCTGCGGGTGCATCATTCGCACCTGCTTAATGTGCAGCAGGTGAGCCGATACGTGAAAGCGGAGGGGGGGCTATTGAAATGAGCGACGGTACCCTAGTGCCCATAGCCCGTCAGCGCAAAGAGCTGGTATTGAGCGTATTGCTGAACCTTGGTGAACATAAAGCTTAGGGAAAGAATCGAGGACCTCAAGCAGCTGAACGTCTTGCGCAATCCGTTAAATGCCATTACGTTAAGCAATATTTTTCAAGAGGGAGCAGATACCTTCTAAGGGCGCTTAGCTGCAGTAAAGGCCCGTTTTGCCTGCTCTCACTAAGTGGTCATATGAGATTAGATTATACTTGTTCGCTCAGTATAACACTTAGTGAGGCGTCAACTCCGGCAGCGCAAATTGCTTAGACATGGATTGGCTAGCAAGAAGTCTACTGCGGCTGCTAAAAAAGCTTGGGGATTAGGGCAGAGTGCTTGCCATTAGCCGGCTGCTCTGCTTGCTTCACATGATGACGTGAACTTCCTTATGCGACTGTTTCCGGCGAACACGTGAAAAATAGCTGTTGTATACCTCAGAAGCATTCCAAGAAAATGATGCCACAGCCATTCTTGTTTGTCCTTTTATTGGAGCGTTTATATAGACAATAAAGGACAGGTTTGAAGACTAAATATTGATGTAAAAACTTTGCGAAATCCAAATTATGTTGTCCATAATATCAATGGACTAAAATTTTTTTAATAACTGATTTGACTAAACATCATAATTTAAATTATATATTCAATACTAGCATGATAATTTGCAAATTATAGTTTTATCAATTAGTTTTATTTAATTCGTGGCCTCCAAACAATTAGGGCACCATGGCCAGGCCAAATTAGCCCATCCGTTTTTATTGTGTAAATTCCTCTTGCTCTGTCATGTACTGGCTCATATAATTGGTTGCCCATTATGCAATTAGCTGAAACCTGGCCTATACAATCCTTTATATTTTCATAGTTAAAAACTAAGCTATGTAAATACATAGGATTTTCAGCTATCCAATAATAATATGGATCATTAAAGCTATTTTTAACTTCATAATAAAATTCAAACACAAAATTCTCGTGATAATCAGGAAGTTTGAAAATAAAAGCCCTTATACTACTAGGATTTAGTTCTTCGATCGGAACTCTCTTATATAACTCATCTCCTATTACTTCCCTAGGTGTCAACTTAATTGATTTCTTTTTCCCGCCATCTGTTTTTTCGCCTTTTAAGTACATATTATTGATTGCATAATCAATATTAATCCACTCTGAATCCGATACACCAATTGCAGCTTCTATAACACATTCTCTCGATTGAACTATGCTATTGAATATTTCATTATCACATGAATAAATTACAAGAAACTCCTGCATATTGGAAGGAGACCTAAAGGTTTGTTTAAACTCTAACAAATAAGAAAAATTATCAGGTGATTTTCTGAAGATATTTTCCACATTAACATCTAGCAATAGTTTCCCGTCTCTTAGTGGTTTAAATATAGAGTAGAAGAGATCATCTCTAGTTCCCTTAATTATAGTTTTTGATAATATTCTCAAAAACACATCATTATGATACATTTTATTTACAAATAATTCCTGAGTGTTTCTGTCTATAGCATCAAAATCTAGGTAGTGAAGCAAATTATTGCTTATAAGGGTTTTTGACTCATTGAGTTCTTCGTCTTTAGAAAGTTTGTTTTCGCTTCGCATAAAGAGGTCATAGAATAAGGATAAGACTATTGCAGATATAACGCTATAAAATAAATTTAACACAAAATTCTTTAAAATAAATTCAGATCTATATACAAAGTATATCCACAAACTTAAGACAAGTAGTGTTATGAAAAATGCTAAGTATTTGTAGAAAATAATTTTAGCAATGAGCTTTTTTAAAGTCGTGTCCAACTTATTTATTTCCATTGTATTTAAAAGCCATTATATTTCTTGATTTATCATCTGGACAGGCCCAAGCCTTGTTGAAAAGATCCCAAGGTATTTCGGCAGAATCATTGGATGGTGGCCCTGGATTATGAATTATCAAGCCCCTATCATTGAACCCATATACTAAAATAGTATGTGCTACGTAGCCGGAATCAGCTTGTAAAACTCTCTGATTTATGGTGCACAAGATATAATAACCTTCCAAAATTTTGAGTTTAATATCTTCGAAAGTAGCACTCCTTGTAGTGATTTTGACTTGTGTACTTTCATACAGTCTTTTTGCATCTAATTTAAGTAACTCTAGGTCTGAATTCGCAATAGTAATTTCTCCAATAGGTTTCCCATAAATGTCAAGGAAGAATTCTTTCGGATCGTTAGACAATCGGAATAAATCAAATTCCCATATAATTTCTGTGGCAAAGCCAAGTGATGGCATTTCGGCAACTAAATTATACTCAAAGGTGTATTTGCCAGGCACTTTATGCATTAATTCATCAAGCTTTTTAAAACTAAATACTTGATATCCAGGCCTTGTTCTCAATAGCATTTGGAAACATGCATGAACGCAATGCTCCGCAGTTAAGGAATTTTCTACTAACCCTGGATTAAACAGCCTTACTTCTAACATTAGGGTAAAATTTTGTCGATGAATTTTTTTAATGCTTCCTCTAATTTTAAAATAATAGGTATAGGCAACCAATGCCAGCTAGATAAGGGATTTACTTCAATAATAAATAATTTATTAGTACTTAGTGAAAAAAAATCTACTGAGAACATTTTTAATTGAGTTAACTTTGAGATTTTATCTATCATTTCTAATTGACTATCAGTGATTTTTACTAAAATAGCATTTTTTAATAACTCCATATTGAAATGTATATCTATGATATCGCTAGGTAGATCCTTCCTTGAAAACTTTAATAATATTAATTCATAACCAAATACATAGCATCTATATTCCATTGTACTTTTAATATATTTTTGGCTTATATAGGGCAAAGCAGTTCCATGTGATAACTCATTTTTAACTTCCTTATTTACTCTTAATGCCATACTATCATTATATTTATTGATCCCTCTTGTTTCACTCAAATGCTTTATAATAGAACCAATTTCTGAATCCGAGTATTTTGATTTAATTTTAGTCTGAATCGTATATTCAGGGAGAAATTTGCTCACCTCCCCTAATTGATATAATTTATTACTCCATTTTCTGGCGTTCGTTGGGGTATTTATGATACCTAGAGATAAATCGAATATATTTTCCAAATACAAGAGTATAGAAGCAAATTGCCTTTTAACAAACTTGTAATATGAATCCCCTTTGATCGGATCAAAAAAAACTGATTCGTAACTATAGGGATAATAAATAATATTAGATTTATTAATTAATTCTATATCGTATTTAGAAGAAGATATTTTGGCACCAGAGGCTGAAAAATCAATATCAATATTCAAACAAAAATCGTAAATATCAATTCCTATAAATTTACTATTAACTTTTATTATATTTATAAAGTTATTTCGACTGTACTTGTCATAAAAAATAATGGTTGCTCTTTCATTAGAGCAACCATTATTTTTTAAATCAATTCCCGTGAGTTTTTTCACTTTTCAATCCTCTTTTTTTAGAAAAATTGAGCATGCTGTACATAACTTTCTTCTTTTAGAAGTGTGTATCAAAGTATACGTACTAACTGTTATGGTGCTTACCAATAGATTACAAGTAAACTATTGGTAAATGCTTAAGCCCGCCATTCAGCACTAACCACTGCTATTTTGTTTGTCAGTAGCACCATTAGTTCATACACTTTAACGTAGATAAGGGCTATCATCTCAAACATAGATATTTTTTTTTATTTATGCATCACTTATGTCTATGTTAATAAACTATTTTTGAGAATATTATTTGGATTTTATCTTTATCAATATAATTATTTTACAGATAAGAATTAGTCCTAATATTGATTATATTGATGGTTTTTCACTTTTAACAGCTGTTTTATGCAAGATCATATCCAGAACTTGTTGCAGCGCTTTTAGTACAGCGAGCAGCTTAAATAAACAGTTGTGTTCCGCATCCTCTTCGGCGGCTAAGAGTTTAGCCACGTGATGGTGATCTATATATTAATAACAGCTACACGTTGCGCAATTGGGTGAGCTTACATCAATAGAAGATGCGTACAGGGTTAAATCGTGGAGCGGTAAGAGTGTAAGCTGGTATTCTTTTGGCTTCTTGGAGAACACGGCCGTTTGAGTCTTAGTAGTTCTTAAGGCAAGAGTAATCGGCTACTGGGGTGGCATCGCGCTTAGAACATGCACAAGAGATGCTTTGAGTTGTAGGTTGACGTACCAAGTAAACTTACCTCGTGCTATATACTTACATTGCTCGCAGCTAGCTAACTTAAACACGGCTGAACTTAGATCAAGCCGAGAGATAACTAACGGCGATGCTCTTCATACTAGGCTATGCAAATTACTTTCTGTTTTAGGGGGTTAGGCTAACGCTGAAATTGGAATCAATTACCCCTGAAATAGTACCAGGTAGAACTTGTACGCCATTGCTTTCTTCAGGTAGGGCATTAGGCTGGCAAGTATGGTAGTGCCACAAATTATAATGGAGACAACAAGGATCATCTTGGTAAGCCCTATTCCAATACTTTACAATATGCAGTCGGAAGGATCAATCAGCTGAAAAACAAAAATTTAGGTGCGATAAATGTTTCTTGTCGTACTTAAGCCAGTAACCAAAGTAAAAGAAATTATAAGTTATGATAAGACTTAAATGTAAGAGCGCTTACTATCTGGTTAGTAAGGACTGATAAGCTTTACTTATCGTTCCTTATCTTGGCAGCGTCAAAAGTCCTCGTTTTGGAGGGTTCGACTCCTTATTATATAGGTTACATGAATCAGCTGCCTACTGCCCCGCCTGTTGCCACCGCCCAAGTACCGCCGCACCTCGTTGACTCGACCAGCCGCTACGTCGAGTCGGGCTTGCGCGGGGCGGCCAACACCGTGCGCGCGTACGCCGGCGACTGGAAGCGCTTTAACGCTTGGTGCACCCTCAACCACCTGTCGGCGCTACCGGCTTCGGTCGAAGCGCTGGCGGGCTTCCTCACCGAGCTGGCCGACGCGGGCAAGAAAGTAGCCACCATCCAGCGCCATGCCGCCGCCATCACCAAAGCCCACGAGTTAGCCGGGCACGACTCGCCCACGGCCGACAAAAAGATCAAGGTGCTGCTCAAAGGCATCGCCCGCGAAAAGAAAACCCGCATCAAGCAAGCCGCCGCTTTCACCTTGGCTACCTTCAAGCGCACCATCCAGAGCATGGACGTGACCACGCCCACGGGCCTTCGCAACCGGGCCTTGCTGTTGCTTGGCTTCACGGGCGCGTTCCGCCGCTCCGAGCTCGAAGCCCTCAACCTCGAGGATCTCGCCTTCGATGAGGAAGGCCTCATCATCTCGCTTGGCAAAAGCAAAACCAACCAACTTGGGCAGGCCGAAGAGAAAGCCATCTTCTACTCGCCCGACTCTGCCGTCTGCCCGATCCGCTCGCTGCAGGCGTGGCTGCGCGTGTTGGGGCGCACCGAAGGACCCATCTTTGTGTCGCTGCGCAAGAACCAGCAGCTCACCGCGCGTCGAATGACCACCAAGTACATCAACCTGATTACCCAGCAGTACTTAGGCAGCGGCTACACGGCGCACTCCTTGCGGGCTTCGTTCGTGACCGTCTCCAAGCTCAACGGAGCCGATGACAGCAAGGTCATGAACCAGACCAAGCACAAGACCTCGGCCATGATCCGCCGCTACACCCGTCTCGACAACGTGCGCCAGCACAATTCCGCTAAAGAATTAGGCTTATAAGGCCAACGAGCAATAAGCAAGGAGTATCGGAACCTATCGATGCAGTATTTCTAGTGCTGGTTTTTACTATAATCTCGAACAGCAGTGGGTGTAAGTGCATTTAATTAAGACCAGCAACCCTTCTGCTTAAGGCACACAATATATTATATTTATAATATATTGTGTGCCTTAAGCAGAAGGGTTGCTGCACCCGCTGTCGTATGAAAAGGAGATTGGAAAGGCCGTGGGGGTTCTGGCTAGGCGTTGTGGCTGTCAGCCTCAGTGCCTGTGATAAAACGGCCCTCCGCCGACCTCTTTCACCCCGTATGGGGAGATGCGAGGGAGCGCGTTTCCTGTTCGATCCGTTCGCACTCTCACCGCCAGCAGCCGCACAGGGGCCTTTGTTTCTGCTGCTCCTGACACGACCGACGGTCACTTTATTCTATCGCGTCTAGTGGAAGGGGATTATACAGTGGACATTGTTCTCGCCCCTGGGTATGTGTCGGAAGGCTTTAAAGTCCTCCTGTTTCATATACGGCCGGGCGAAGTGACGCAGACCGGCTGACTATTCACCCGTTCCACGGCCACCGGCTCGCTGAGTGGTCGAGTGAGTCCAGTCCAGGCCTTACTCGCTGTCACGGCCACCGACAGTACCGGCCACGCGGTATCAGTGGTTCCTGAGACTAACCAAGGGGGATTTTTCTTTGAAACGCTAGGCCCAGGCCGCCATACCCTCACCTTTACGCCCGCGAGTGGGTACACTAGTCCGCCCGCGCGAGTGGTGTCGGTAATCGGGGGCGTGACCACCTCCGTAGGCGTCATTGCTGTCCGCTGATCGGGTAGCAGTTGCAAATGCAGTCGTCGCGGAGCCCTTCGAGCCGGTTTACCAGGGCTTTCTGGTGGAGGCTTGAAATCAGAAGCGGTTACCCTCCTCTCCAAGGGAGAGTACGGAGCCAGCTGCGCACTCTGCCCTACTTCATACCGGCGGGCAATTAGCCGAGTCCAGAAAGAATTAAGCAGTATGGTTTCAGTTGGCAAAAAATAGGCAGGCTCTAATAGTAAATACATTTGGCGACTCGGACAGTGCCCTTCACGGATGTACTGAAAATTGGGCCGGGGTGCTTCCAGTCGTTTTGCTCAACAGACTACGAACTGGCTCCATAGAAGGGCCCTGCTCCTCGCTTTGCTAGGTCACCAGAGCTTGACTATATGTTGGAGCTGAGTTGGTCGCTATAGGGGCCTTGGACATTTAGGGAAAAGGACGCCCAACAACTGTTCTTGTCGCCCTTAACGGTTCGCAAAATGCCCCGGTATGTTGCCAAACGCGACGACAACTTGGCTTGATAGTTTCGTGGTTACCGCCGAAAGCTATATTTATCGGCCATGGCTATAATATAGTAATCGGCGGCCGCCTACCTGTAATGCGTCGCCCTGCTTGAGAAAGCGGCAGCTGATTTATAATCGTCAATACCAACTGTTTATTTAACTAAGTTCTTGAAAGCTGAGCCAAAAATTAAATATTGGGTATTTCCACCAATCGTTCCCTCATTTTGCCCCCAGAAAAAAGGCCAGTCGTCGTAATTTTCAAAATGATCCGGTTTTCTGAATAGCAAGCCGGGAGCAACGTTGCCTGGAATAAAAGAAAAGTCCGCTCGGTTATTGCCGTAAAAGACGGCTTTGGGGCGGGTCGCACCCACGGTTGCCACCAACGAAAAATTATGATACGGGTGACAGCCATATAGATAGTTGGCAGCCTTATAAGCATGGCTTTTATTGATAATTTCAGGGAAATATTCGCTGGCAAAACAAATGGTCGTACCAAAGTTTGTCACGTCTCCGCTACCCGCCCAGTTACCAAGACCGATGGGTACGCCGTAGGGGTTATCCTTTTCAAGCCCGTTCAGGTAGGCTTGGTACTTTACCACGTAGGGTCGCAGCTTTTCCTTGAAGGACGCGTCCAGGTGGGGTATCGCATCCAGTGCCGTCAGCAGGAAGATATTAACGTTACGGTCCAGTGCCGGCCACAAAAGTTGCTGAAATCTATCACCGTATTGTTTTTCACCGGTCGAGACGTACAATTGAAGATTGGTGGCAATATCCGCTCTTCCGCGCCTGCCCAAACTATCTTGCGGCCGACTGGCAAGCAGTTCCGATGACTCTTTCAACAGTCTTTTTGACTGTTGCAACGCCCTCGCGGAAAGGTCGTCGTTGTACCCCTTCAACGCCCGGCTTGCGGCGGCAAACATCGTTGCTGCATTAAGGTCGAGGCTAGGATTACGGCTGGTAAAGGCCCACAAATCATCTTTAACGCCGCTTGATCGCCCATCACTAGCTACTTCGTAAGGACCTAGTTTGGGGTTATACGGGAGGCCGTCCGTTAGGGAAGCCGCGTCACCAAGGTGGTGGTAATTGTCAAGAACCGAGTTGGAGAGTGTTTGGGTCATGTGGCCAACAATCTCGGCTTGGGCCACCAGGTTCAAGGTTCCGTGTTCGATAAACTGCAATACGTCGGGCGTTCCATCGGGCCGGTGCAGATCAACATAGCGTTGCTTCTGATCGACAAAAGTCTGGTCGCGTAACGGCTTAAAAGATTCCCAAGTCCGGACGAAATTTTGCACTACGCTAATATTCGATCCAGTTTCGATATCAAAATCTCCGGCGTCGAAAAAGCCCCCTACGTTTAATCCAGGAATCAATTCGAGGGCTTTATACTTGGTATCGGTCATTGGTCCTTGCGCATGAAGGTCGAAGTGATCGGTGTTGGGCGGCGCCTGACGATACCCTTCTTTAAAGGGCTCGCCATGCCATACCCTGTACGCCTCGTTTACCGCCATATGATCCATATGGATCGGAATCCATATATCGCTGGTGGCATCCGTAATCTTATCGTAAACATTATCTTGTATTAAGAAATTATTGGTTTTAAGATTGCCATACTTGATATAATATATACCGGGAGTCTTTACCGAAGAAAAGTCGAATTTTACGTAGTTATATTTATAGTAATTGCCCCAGGGCGCGATATTGCCGCTAAATACTTTGGTGGCTTGGCCGTCGTCGCCAATTTTGTACAACGATGAATTTGCGCGCGGTTTATCTTTCTTGTCGAGCTCAATGACCGCCACTTTCGGTTGCGCAGGCAGGTAGCCTACTTGCGAGAAACCGATATTTGGTTCTCGTATCCACCCCTCAATTGCATGGGGTTCAACGGTCCAAGTTAACACCTTGCCGGTTTTTCCAGCCGGAAGTAAACTGCGAACGACAAACCAGCCATTTTGGGCCAGCATGCGGCCGTCGAAAAGCATAAGATCAACCTCCGGCGAGGTGATTTTCACCAAGCGTGAGGGGTCATCAGGCGCCAGGAGAAAGGTGCGTCCGGTTTCCAGAGGCAGCGGATCAATGTATTTGCCGGTTCCTCTATCGTCGGCTGTCTTATACCCCTTGTATTGCTTAGGTTTTGCGCTGTTAGGCTTCGTAGTGGTGCTACCTACCACATAGCGCGGAAACCGGTTGTACCGACCATCCATCAAATACGCCTTCTGCCAGTATTGCGAGGGTAGAAACTCGAGATTGAATCCGGCACTCCCTTCTAGTGCCTTGGGAACCGGTTTATCAAGATAAACGGCTATTTCAATCCCCTTGCCCTTTGCCGTAACCACCACGCGCGAATCGAAATCGTAGTCTTCGTACCGCAAGGTAGCCTCAATGGTTTTCGAGGCCCGGTTTACCTTTCGGTTTGATATGTTGGGAACAAGATCCCACTGCTCCGGCGTGTTGGAAAGTCGCACCGCGCCGCCTTGCGCGGTTCTGACGCCGTGATGAATCAGTTCTATTCCGGCGTTCTTCTCATCATTAAAACCTCCGGTAAACAGGTTGTTGTACACCAGGACATTAACGCCTTGCGTCTCGAAATACTCGAGGTTATTAAGTTTTAGATTCTGGCTCAACGCATGATGGAATGCCACCAGTAATAGCAGCACCACTGATAAAAGTTTTCGTTTTTTCATGTGAATTAAAAAATGGTGTATAAATCGAAATGATTGTTTTCGCGCTGCCTTATTGCTCAGTGGCCGCTTAGGCAATGCGTGCGGTAAGTTTGGAAAGTTGAGTTTGTTTTTAAAGAAGCGGAATGCCGCCCTGGAAATTGTGGATGGTAGTAGCAGGGAAATGCCTGTTACCAATAATACGGTGACGCTGCCATACGAGCCCTACGCCTATCAGTATGGCAAGTCGTTCGTGCCTTATTCCATTACTTTGCAGGAATTCAAGACCGGCATCAAGAAGCTTATACGCTGTTTCAGTATTCCAACCGCCCCGAACCCTTACGCGGCTTCTCCCCTGACGGTCGTACAAGTAGGCGGGGCAGACGAAGTAAACGCCTTTCGGTCGGCGAGTAAGTTTACGGGCTGGCTATACGTGCGAATCAAGACCCGTTACAAAAGCGCCAGGAAATAGGCAGGCGGCGCTGCCGACCTCCCCGCTCCACTAAATGATCTTGTTTGCGAACGTCGTGCAGCACGAAACCGAGCAACAAAGTCGTAGCTTATACTGGCAACACCCGCGTAAACTTTACTACCCACACCCATTCGTTTCGCTCCCAAGCCGCCGAGTAGATGGAATCCAGCAGGGCGCGAAAAGCAGCAGTTGGGCTCTCGTACCACCGGTAGCAGCCAGGCAGGCTAGGATCAGGCTCTACCCCACCCCACTGCTGCTGGCCCGCTAGTTGGCGCTCTTGCACGCCTTCTGCCAAGGCATCCGTATTCGTGAGGGTTCGGACCTGCTCCGCATGAAGGCTTACCACTTCTAGCCTCAAGGACGCGTCTTCTTGCACGCACAACAGTGCCCCAGGCTGGCCAAAGGGGCAGGAAATAAGGGGCAGCCATCTGGTTGAACCAGGCTGCAGGCTTTCAAACAAGGCTCCCTCCTGCTCCAAGCCATGATACCGGTACGCATCCGGTTGCTGCTGCAGGGATAGCGGAGACGCGATCCGACGGCGGGTAACCGTTTTGCGATCTGCCCGGACGGCGGCCAGCAGGGCTGGGGTGAAAGAAATAAGGCGCATAAACTAGGCAGGGTTACTATCTAGGCCAACCCGATTCGCTTGCCCAGCCGCTCGGCGGCGTAGTCTTACTAAACCAGAAAGCGCTGGTCCTTACGCGTGGGCAAGGGCTTTGGCTTCCCCGTCGTGTTAAGCCGAAAGACGCCGGCGGAGTACATAATAGGCGACTCCATCGCCATCCTCTACCAGCACGAAGGTACTCATCAACTCCCATCCCTGTCCGTTCAACCAGTTGAGCGCATCAATGGCCGATCTAAACTCCACCGCCCTGCCAGCGGCATCGCGCAAAAGATTTTCGGAAATCAGCTTTTGCTGCTGCCCATAATCAATCGAGATGACGTACCGCCCATTCAATTTAGGTCGAGCCTTAAGTTGGCAATACTCTTCTGTTCGCTTGTCCGCGGTTGAGGCAGGCGCTATCGTCTGCCCGTAAGTAGCCGGGAGGGTACCAACAGCAAGCACGAAAGCAACGAGTAGCTTTTTCATGGGCGATTTGATTGAGAAGGAGATTATTGTGCCCCCACCCCTCTCTAGAATCATACCATGTTCACCGCTTCACTTCGCTACTTGGTGGCCATTGGCGCAGTGTTAGGTCGGAACTACAACGCTGTTGCTGCATCCAAAAACCTACTAACTTAAAGTAATGCCCGTCGCCGAAGCGCACGTCGTACTCTTCGTGTCGGCTTATACTTAACCAAAAAACACCCATGAAACCTAGACTCGTACTATCAGTTTTGCTTCTGACCGCAGGCTTTGCTGCATTTAGTCAGCAACAGCAGTCGCGTACTGCTAAAGAGGACCATTCGGCTGTTGATGACAAAGGATTAATCAAAATAGCCATCATGTACCCTTTTGCGGAAGGGAAGACCTTCAATATGGCCTATTATGAAACTAAACACATGCCCATGGTGGCGGGGCTGCTCGGCTCAAGTTTAGTTAAATACTCCATTGAAAAGGGCCTTGCCAGCGGCATTCCCAATCAACCAATGCCTTATCTGGCAATCGGAACATTTTATGTAAAAAGCCTTGCTGCGTATCAGGCAGCAATTGGCCCGCATAGAGAGGCTATCCGGGCCGACTTGGCCAACTACACCAATGTTGCCCCCGTGATTTTGGTTAGTCAGGTGGTCAGATAACTACTCTCTTTAGTCGTTGGATAAACATTTGGTCCGTACCCCAAACGGCCCTGCGCTTACCGTGCAGTGGCACCAAAGGGTTATAGCAGGGGTAAATCAAAGGGTGATTTGCAACTCGAAAGTATGCGGCAAACTACATTTACTGAAGGCAGGTACGGCAGCCCAGCTAGGCGCAAGAAGGGCAGCCGCCGCGGCCAGTCCAAGTAGCAGGACAGGACCTGCCGGCGGCAGGTCCTGTTTGTTCCAGCTTCCGTTGGCAAGGACCACCCGCACTCACTTCGTTGCACGTGACCAATCCAAGCAGGCGTACCTTCGGGTTTACCTTCCTCTGCTATAGTTCCAAAAAGCTTTCGGTGGCCACTGAGTTAGTGCCTTACCAGGACCATCATGCTTATATCCGCATTTTCAAGTACAAGCCTCTGCAGCAATTCGATTATCTACTCTGCATCCACGGCGACCGGTGGCAGAACACCCGGGGGAGGTGGCCCACCTCAAGATTTCCGAATCGGCTTACCAAACGATTGCCGAACGTTTTCCCATTGCCGAACGGGAAGTCAATCTTTTCCGGAGCGAGTTTTTTGTCGTCGCAGCAGTAACCTCAGACCTACTGCTTACTAACACCAAATACGAAATGGCATTGAAGAAGCTTTTTGAATGGGTTATGGGTTTCATTAAGAGCATCAGCTTATAAAAGCTATTAGTTAGCTTCCCTTCTACCAACTAATAGGTCCTTGCAGTAGCCCTATTATTAAGCTTATAAACTCTATTACTTAACAGTTATCGAGGGTAATATTCGATAAAGCTAAAAATTATTCAAATAAGGCAACAATATTCCTTGTATTATGTAAATGTGTAGAAAAGTGCAAAAAGCTACTTTGAGAAGCAGATCTTCTGTCAACCAGACTGCTCGTCACCTAAAAACTGTGGTTCTCTTCTGCTGCCCTCTTTAACGTTGAACGACATATGGCTGTAATGCGCGCAACACGGCGTCCCGATACTGCGGTCCCACCGGAATCTGCACCTGACCGATGAGCGTAAGCCGGTTGCCCTGGAAATTGAGAATGGTTTCATTGCGCACCAGGTACGACTTGTGTACTCGGGTGAACTGCGCGGCGGGTAGCGTTTCCTCCAGCTTCTTCATCGTTAGGTACGCCACGAGGCGGCGCTCGGGCAAGAAGATTTTCACATAATCACGCATCGCCTCGACGTACCGAATGCTGGTCAGCGCTACTTTGATCAGTTGCCCGTTTTCTTTGATGACAATGACTTGCTCGGCTGGTATGACGGGTTGAGCGGCCGCTTCTTCCAAGGCGACAGCAGGAGCCTGCGCCAGGGGCCTCAACTGGAAAGCCATTCGTTCTTGCGCTTTCTGGAAGGCCCGCCAAAACCGGTCGAACGCGAAGGGTTTGAGCAAGTAGTCCACCGCGTCCAGCTCGAAGCCCATCAGCGCGTACTGCTCATAGGCGGTGGTGAAGATCACCAGCGGCCGGTTGGGCAGCGCCTTCAGGAAGTCCAGCCCGGAAATTTGGGGCAAGTCGATGTCGCAGAACAGCACGTCTACCTCCTGCTGCAGCAGAAACGCGTGCGCCTCCAGCGCGTTGGCGCACTCGCCCACTAGGTGCAGAAAGGGCAGGCGTTCAGCATACGTGCGCACGAGCTGGCGGGCAATCGGCTCGTCGTCGAGCACGAGGCAGCGCAGAACAGTCATAAGTGGGTTCATAAGCCGGCGACTAAGGGAGCGGCAGCCGTTTGCGGGGGAAAGAGAGGAGCAACTAAAGGTAAGCCCAGCGTGAGTAACACCCCACCGAAGGACGGCCGTTCTATTGCAAGGCATGCTTGCATGTTATACTGCCTTAACCGCGCCACCACGGCGGGGGCCGCCTCCGGCAGCAGGTTGGGGGCGGCGTCCGTCCACAGCGAGAGCATGAGCTGCGCCGCGTCCACGCGGAGCTCGATCTCGCACGCGCGGCCGCCCAGACCCAGCCACTGCTCGGTCAGCGGCAAGAGAATACCCGTCAGCACCGTAGGCGGGGTGGGCTCGGTCGCCGTGAAGCGTACCGTTATCTCCACCTGCGGCTCGAGGCGTACTTCCTGCAAATACACATAATCCAGATACGCGTCGAGCTCCTGCGACAACGGGACTTGCTCCTGCCGGCCGGCGTAAAGCGTATGCCGCACGAGCTGGGCCAGCTTCAGGGTTACCTCCGCCGCCAGACCAGCTTGGCGCTGAGCGAGCAACTGCGTGATCCGCTCGAGCAGTTGCCGACAAAAGGTGGAATTGAGTTGCTGCCGCACTACCGCCGCCGCGTGGGCCTGGTGGCGTTGCTGCACCCACGCCAGCTGCTGGCTTTCCTGCCGGCTCGCGTAGAGCAAGAACACGGCCAGCGGTAGGCAAATCAGCAAGCCAAAGAAATAAGGGCTGACGGTGAGCAGGTACGCTCGATTGCGCAGAAAATAGAAGGGGCCCTGCCCGGCCATGAAATGCACCCAGCGGCGGTGCGTTACTGACTGTTCGGGCGCCAGGGGCTGGGCCGCGTGCAGGGCATAATAATAGACGACGTGCAGCAGCAGAAAGCAGCCGAGGCCGTAGAGCAGCAGCTTCCAGAGCGGTATGTCTAGGGGTTGCGGAAACAGCCACCGCACTCCGTAGACGGCGGCCAGGCTGAAGAGGGTTTGCGGGAAGGCCACCACAAACTTCATGGGCGCCCAGAACGAGAACTGCTCATCGTTGAGGTTGAAGTGCACCAGCAGGTAAAAGAGTAGCCAGGCCAAGAGAGTGCCCCATTGGGCGCGCAGCCAACCGAGGCGAAGCGAACTCATTCGGCGAGAGCAGCGATAAGGGAAGAATTAACTACTGCCTCGCCCGACGAGGTTATGGGGGCTTGGTACAGGGGCAGCCGCAGGTGGGCTTTGAACTGCGTGGCAGCCGGCCGGAGCGTGAGCGGGGAGGGCGAGGGATAAAGTAAATGCAGGCGCTCGCGCAACGTAGTCAGGCCCAAGCCGCCGGTAACTGGTGGCTCCGGTGCGGCCGCCACGCTATTGGTGACGGTGAAAAGCAGGTGCCCGTCGCAAACCACGCCTTCCACGCGCAGCCATGCCGGCCCTATGGCAGGCTGCAAGCCGTGTTTGACGGCATTTTCCACCAGCGGCAGCAGTAGCAACGGCGGCAAGCTCACGGGCAGGTCCAACTCGCCGTGCCAGTGGCTTTCCACGGTGACGCGCTGATCGTAGCGCAGCCGGGTCAAGGCCAGGTAATCCTCGATAAACTGAACTTCGGTTGGCAGACTCACCCAGGAAGCGTCAGCCTGCTCGTCGGTGTAGCGCAGCAGCGCGCCGACCTGCTGGGCGAACGTAGGGGCTCGCGCATCGTCGTGCAAGACCAGGCCGTAGAGATTGTTGAGGGTATTGAATAGAAAATGCGGGCTCACCTGCGCTTGCAGAAGCGCCAGTTGCTGCCGCTGCAGCAGTTGTTCGAGATGGTGACGCGCGAGTTGCCGCTCATATAAGGTCTTGGCAATTTTGAGCGCCGCCGGCCCGGCCAGATTCACTAGCACCCCTTCCAACAGGGCGTAGTAGAAGACGCGTACCGATTGCAAGATGGCCAGCACGCCCACCTGCTCATAAACGGGAAGGTAGGCGTGGGCAAACGCCGAGTTGGGGTAGGCCAGTCGGTTTTGCCAGTACAGCAGCCAGCCGGTGCCCATCCCGACCGCTACGACCGCAGCGACCGGCCACGCGTAGCGCCCGCGTTCCCAGCACCGGCGCACCGGCCCGTAGAAGAGCAAGTAAAAGCTGCCCGCGGCATAGCCCCATTCCTGCAGGCGCAAGAGGACGGGCAACGGCTGGTCCGGGTCATCGGTGCACCCATACAGGCCAACCCAAAGCAACAGGTGCGCCGTGACCCGGAGAACGAGGTGCTGCGCATAGGCTTGCAGAAAAGAACGAATGGTCATAGCCGCCAGAATAGAAGAAAGAAAAGAAACGGCTTTTCGGCGGGTTCCCCTAACGGGCAGGTCGAGAATCGAGCGGGGTTGGTCGAAAACAATAACGCGCCCAGGCCTGCCCCCTCCCGTTGTCGAGGCGACTTGTCCGGTGGTCGAAAGAAATTGAACCCCCAGGGGCCGGGGCGCACCTTTGTGCTACTTGGTACCGCTTCTACACCTCCTCTCCACCCCTGACTGATGTTGCTTCGCGCCTTGCTTGCTCACCTTCCCCTCTTCGCTGGCTGGTCTACTATCCGACTCGTGCGCCTCGGCCTTTGCTGTTGCCTACTCTGGTGCGGCCTGCCTCGGCCCGCCCGGGCACAGACCCCCGCCCCGCGGGTGGTGACCAGCGACCTCGCCCGTTTCTGGCAGGCCTATGACAGCCTGAGCACAACCACCGATAGTGTGCGGCAGCAAGCCTGTTTGCAGCGCCTCTATATTGATCCCGGCAGCCCCGGGTTGCACGCCTTCATGACGGCAAAGGGCTACACAGCCCCCGCGTGGGTACGGTCCATTCGGCGCTACCCCAAGTTCTGGCGCTCTCTGCGGCCGCGCACCCAACTGCTGCAGGCCGGCGTGCCTGGGCTCCAACCCTACCTGGAGAAACTGCAAAAGCTGTATCCGGCCCTGCGGCCCGCCTCAATTTACCTGACGGTCGGCATCTTGCGCTCCGGGGGAACCACCCAAGGCGACGCCGTCATCATTGGGGCGGAATTGGCGGCGGGCAATGGCAGCGTGGAGGTTTCGGAGTTTGCCCCGGCGATGCGCCAATACCTGACCCGCGCTTTTGCCCGGGACCCGATTCAGCACTTGCCGGCCGTTTGCGTGCATGAATACGTGCATACCCAGGAAAACCATTACGGCAACAACGTGTTGGGCCAGGCCATTTACGAGGGCACCTGCGACTTCGTCACGGAACAGGTGGTGGGCCAGCCCGTCGCGCTGCCCTACCGGCAGTATGGCCCGGCGCACGAGACGGATCTCAAGCAGCGCTTCCAGTGGGAACTGTTCCATCCCCGCTTCGACCGCTGGTTTTACAATCAACTCGCCGACGACTCCACCCACATCGCAGACTTAGGCTACTACATGGGCTACGCGATCTGCCGGGCGTATTACCAGCAAGTGGCCAACCAGCAGCAAGCTATTCGGGAAATGATCGAATTGGACTACACCAGTGACCAGGCGGTGGAAGCTTTCCTAACCCGTTCCCGCTACTATTTCCCGGCCACTATTGCTCAACTGCGCACTGCCTACGACGCACAGCGACCCGTGGTGACTGGCGTGCAGCCCTTGCCCGCCGCCCCGCACCGGGTAGCACCCAACGTGCGGGAACTGACGATCACTTTTTCGCAGCCTATGAGCCCGTATACATCCATGGACTATGGCCCGGGAGGGGCCGCGACCTGGCCGCTCGTGGGGCGGGGAGTGTTTTCGGCGGACCGTAAATCCGTTACCTACCAAGTCAAGCTACTGCCGGCCCACACCTACGAGTTTGTGCTCACCGCGGGAGGATTTCAGTCAACTCAGGGCTACCCGTTACGGCCCCACCGCGTGCACTTCAGCACCAGCAAATAGGAATGGGAGACTTGTGGACCAGGAAGCCTCGTTGTTGAAGTTAGCTCATACGGCACTACAGGAAGGAGCAAGCAGTGCCGAGAAAGCACTCGGGCGATAATCGGTTATGGGAGTTTGTGCGAAATCCCAGCCCGGAAATTACATCGTCAGGCCGAGAGACTATACAGCTAGTCTGCTTGGTAGGGCAGCTTTATCGCGGCTGTTCCGCTTTCCACTGCATAGCCGTGTGCACGCGGGTGTGCCCGCTGGGATGATCGAAGAAAATCATTTCCTCCAGCGGTCCCGGGTTGATTTTCCGGTACTCCGAGAGCTTCATCGCCACTTTAGCAAAGGCTTCGGGCTCCCGCGCCGTGTTCAGCCCAAATAGGTCCGCTTCATGTTCCTGAGTGCGAACAAGGGTGTTCACTACCGGGGTGGTCAGAAAGTTGAACACCGTTAGCAGGGCCATCACGAGCGGCAGGCCAGCCACATCGCCGAGGCTGGCAATGCCCCAGCCGGCCCCGTAGCGGCCCAGCAACCGGTGAAACACCCCATCCACTGCCCACAAGCACCCGCCGATAAGCAGCACCATAAACACGAGGCTTTTCGGGATGTGGTTCAGCACGTAGTGGCCCAGTTCGTGCCCCATCACGGACTGGACTTCCGCCGGGGTGCAGCGATTGAGCAGGTTGTCATTCAACGACACCCGAATGGTGCGGCCCAGCCCGCTCACGTTGGCGCTGATGCGCTTGCTCTGCTTGGAGGCATCGAACAGGTAGACCTTGTCGGCGGGCACGCCGTTGGCCCGCGCCATGCGCAGAATGCCTTCCCGCACCGGCCCGGCCGGTACCGAGGTGTAGTGGTTGAACAGCGGCGCCACGTACACCGGGCCCACAAAGACGGTTAGCACGAGGGCCAGGGCCACAAGGCCCGTGGCCCACGCCCACCCACGCCTACCCGTGCGGCGCACCGCCGCGTACACGCCCAGTAACAGGAAGCTACCAAAGACCAGCGACAACGCCAGTTCCTTCAGCGCATCGGCCAGCCACGCGCCAAACGTCTCGTTTGACATTCCATATTGCTGCTCCCGCACCCACCCTACATACACGCTCAGCGGGAAGCTCAGCACCCATCCCAGCAGTAGGTACCCAAACAGATACGCCAGTCGCCGCAGCCATGGCCGGGGCATTCGCGCCGCCACGCGCGTGAGCCAGCGTCCGAGCCCGAGCCGCAAAAACACCGCCGCTATTCCTAGGGCGTAGAGCAGCTCCCACAGCTGCAGCCAATACCCGCCCTCAAAATAGGCGTCTGACTTGGCCTTTTGCGCCGGCGTGAGCGTGTCGAGGTAGCGCTGGGTGGCGGCTTCCACATCGAATGCCGGGCCAGTGTGGACCGCTCCGGCCGGGGCCGGTTGCGCCACCGCGGGCAGCACCAGCGTCAGGGAGAACAACAAAAGCAGGAGTTGGCAGAAATTGGTCATCGCAAGGATAAGAATGAGGGAGGGTACCGTGAGCGATAACCAGGCACTCCGGCCCGAAAGCTAAACAAGTTGTTGGCAAACAAGCAGTAACCGCGCATTTTCACTGATTTTTTATGAAAGCTTGCCGTCGAGGCGGGCCAGTCCAACAAGGTCCTTAAGAACCAGACCAAGCAAAAGACCCTCGCCATGATCGAGCGCTATGCCCGCTTAGACGACGTCAAGCGCTTCCATGCCACCAAGTTTTTTGGCTTGTAGAATCTTCCTGCAAGTAAGAATTATCGGACCTTATAACGAGTTAGAGATAACTGATCTTTAAACACTAGCCGGTTTGACGGAGATGATCGATATAATAGGTAACAAGGCAATTGAATGTTATCCGAGGTAAATAGGCATTGTACAAGAAACGGGGTAATAACACAAGTTTATTAATATTATCTAAAAACGACCTGGTAAAATTATGATATTTAATTTGGACATAATTTGTACTCATCAAGAAGGTAGCGCTTCTTTGACCAAAAGCTTATCGGACCTCGTAACGAGGTTGTGATTTCGGATACGTCGATACTATCTGTGGCCTCTGCATGATAGATTAGGTAACGAGGCACGTTTTCTTATCGCTACCTATCCTCTCCAGTGTTCTAAGCTTGTTCTTCTCTTTTTCTGCTTAGCGATAAACTAGTTGCCAGCAGTAAGCAAGGGTATCATTTCTAGGGCGCCCGTGGCGGTTGCAGAAATCTCACGCCAGCTTTTCAGATTGGTAAACCAGGGGATATAGTGGCAGAAAAGCTTCTTTTCGCAGCTTTCTGGTGGCTTAGCTGTTCCCTTTCGATCGAATAGGTCTTGTGCTGCGAGTTCGGCAACAATTACAGGTATTCCTACAATGCCACAACCAGGCTTTGAGTGCTTTGTAAAGAAAACTTGCTTTTCTTCCCATAAGGCCCGACGCTTCGCAAAGAATAATCGATTTTCTTTACAAAGCAGTGGGTGCTTAGCCGTGCCTTTTCGCACGCCTAAGCACTATGATTTGGCAACCCACTCCCTTCCGCCCCCACAAGGACTGGAAACCCGTATCGTCCTAAAGAAGCTAGCCACGGCGCACCGTGCGCTGGCTGAACTCAAAGGCATTGCCGCCGCCATCCCCACTGAGGGGATTTTGCTCGATACGCTACCGTTTCAGGTAGCCAAGGACAGTTCCGCGGTAGAGAACATCATCACCACCCATGAAGAATTGTACCAAGCCGAGTTGCAGCTAGGTGAACAAGATGCGGTGAATGCGTCAGCGCCCCACGGCATGCCCATGCTTATACAATTCGGCCCGTAAATAACGCCCACCGTAACGCCGCCCATGTCGAGCAAATGCTTAGTAGATTCAACGTTGCAAGAGTGCTTGCGTCTGAGCCGGGTACAGGTAAGCTTCACCACGCTCGATCTGTCGCACGCCTATGTGAGCAGTGAACCAATCCTATACTAGCTGATCCGGTTACAATCCCAACGATTTACCAATAATTAACCAAATAGATGATGCTAGTCATGCTGGCTTTTCTGCGGGTGACCCCACCTTTGAACAAATCAATTCTAGAAGATAGTATACACCTTCCTTCGGAAGGGTGCTAACAAGATGTGATAACGTTCAATGGCAGCAGGCGTTATCGTTCAATGGCAGCAGGCGTTATCGTTCAATGGCAGCAGGCGTTATCGTTCAATGGCAGCAGGCGTTATCGTTCAATGGCAGCAGGCGTTATCGTTCAATGGCAGCAGGCGTTATCGTTCAATGGCAGCAGGCGTTATCGTTCAATGGCAGCAGGCGTTATCGTTCAATGGCAGCAGGCGTTATCGTTCAATGGCAGCAGGCGTTATCGTTCAATGTATAACTCACTACGCATTCAATGAATTTGCTATCTTAGCTAAGGGCCGTGTTGGCCCGCGAGATCTGTAACTGCTAGTTTTCAGTAGCATGGCGTACGCAATTCTGCGCATCAGCAAGCTCACCAGTCGGGATATGGCTACAAGCGCGACGCTGCATAATTACCGGGGGCAGGATACGCCCAATGCCGACCCGTTGCAGTTTGCTCGTAACGAAGAGTTGCTAAACCACCGGCAGCGCAACTACTGGGAGTTGGCAACCGAGCGGATTAATGAGTTGCAATTGCCGCGGCTACGCAAGGATGCCGTACGCGCAGTTGAGGTGTTGCTTACGGCTAGTAGCGAAGCCTTTCCACGTGACGCTAAAGGGCATGCCTTGGACTGCCGCGGCTCGCAGTGGGTGAAGGACAATATTGCCTTTTTACAAGACAAGTTCGGCATCAAGAATGTAGTTAGTTGTACTCTCCATCAGGACGAAATCACCCCGCACATTCATGCCGTAGTGGTGCCAATTACCAACCAACCTCGCTTGGTAAAGGGAGAACCGGTAGGTGCGGATGTGCGGCTTTCGTGTCGCGATGTATTCAGCCCAGTCAGCCTGCGGCAGTTGCAAACCGAGTATGCCCAAGCTATGGCACCGCACGGTTTGGAACGGGGAATCAAGTACAGCACGGCAATTCACCAGGACGTGCGCCGGCATTATGGCGCGCAGAAGACAACCCAACAGGAATTGGCTGAACTATCGGCGCCGCTGGCTTACCAGTCGTTCGAGTTAGAGCCCATGAAGCTGAAAGACCAGTTGAGTCCGCAGGCGTATTTAAACCGGGAACAAGCCCGCATGAACCATTACCTAGCCGAGCAGGTGGCGGCTGTCAATGCCAAGCTGGCCGAGGTGGCCACGATAGCCGCAGCGAATACATTGGCACTAGACCGGGCACGGGTGCTGGAGAAGCAGCTAGCCAAGAGCAAGGAACAGCAACAACAAACAGCTAGCGTGCTGGCGCAGAAAACGCAGCAGCTAGTTGAGAAAGAGCAGCAACTCGTCAAACAGACGACGCGCGTCGACCACTTACTAATGGCTGCCGTGCAGGGGGACACGTTGAATCCGAAGCTACTGGAGCGAGCGCAGCAGCAACGCGAACAAAGCCGGCAACGGGCCGAGAATGTAGTCACCGGTTGCCTGCGTGGGCCAATCACCAATGGAGGAGAAGTCGGTACTATTCTTCAGCAAAGCGGCTATACCCTCCACAAAACAGCGGACGAGCAACTTCAGGTGCGCGATACGCAAACTCAGGCCCGCTTTCCTTTATCCGACCTGCGACCTAATGGGCAGGAATTGTGGATAAGTGTACAGCAGGCTGTTAAGCGCACGCAGGATGAGCAGGAACAAGCGCGGCGGGAAGAGATAGCCAAAGACCCGCGGGCATTGCATGCCATCATCGGTGCGCGCGACGCAGAGCAGGCCGACCGGATTCAACAAGACTTGGAGAAAGTGGGCGCAACTGTGTGGCAAGTTCGAAAAGCAGAGAACGAACGGATAGAATTGAGGGTCAGTTATCGCTTCGATTGGAACACGATTGAGCAGATCAGCCACACACTTGACAAGGTGAAACGCTCCCTCGAAGTTACGCTCGAAGAAAGCTATGCTCACCAGTCCTCCCGCACCAGCGCGGTGCGTACGGCCGAGCGGGAACGCGACCATCAGCGGACCGAACGGCATCCTGACCGGGGACGAGGTATGTAGTAATGGGAGGAATGTGGGTACGGTTTTTGAGTTGAGTATTTTAATTATTATACTTTATATGTTAAACTCTACATATAGGATCTACTACGAAAATGCCGTTGGTCGTGTCGTTGATGATCCCTTGGGCTTTGCCCGTCTGACGTATCAATCCAGTGTGCGAGTCGCTGACTCGTTTCACGCCTTTCTTGGACACGTCACCCGACTCATGGCGCGGCGCGGCGATGGCTGCTTATTGGTTGATCAGCGCCGCATGTCTCCCTTTACGCCGGACGAACAGCGTTATGTGATTGAGCAGTGGCTACCACGCACGGTGCAGGAGGGAGGCTATCGCTACGGAGCCGTCATTGTGGCCGAGGATGTGTTTGCCCGCTTAGCCACGGCTTCAGTGGTGACGGCCGTGCGCGAATTGCCCATGCAATACCGCTATTTCGAGCAGGAAGCAGAGGCTATTGCGTGGCTGCTGCACCAGCAGCGACAAGGCTGAATCGATTTTATTGCCATGATTAATTAGAATTCTATTTGCTCGAAGCAACCAGCACCAACTATCTAGAGAGTAGGTTCGCGTTCACCTAAAAGAGCATCAAACGCAAAAAGCTCCTCAAGGGAGGGCAGTCTGTTATAGCGTTTGATTGTGGAAGGGAATCGGTGGGCGAACCATCGAACCAGAACGGGCGAGTTTCGCACAGAGCTTACGCCTGGCGCACGCGAAGGGCTCTCGACCAAAAGTGACCATCCGTTGAAGTGAAGCGCTACAACGCAAGGATTCGGGCTTGTCGAAAGGCGTCGGCGAACGACCTGAAACGGGGAGAATGGCTACGCACACCGGGGAGCGGCGGCCGATTCTTATATTGTCATTACAAATGACTTTTTAGCTGGTTCAGGTTTTCCTGCTCAGTTGCCGCAAATACGGCAGGTAGGCGAACATAGGACAAACGAGCGCTCTAGAAGTGATACAGATCTTGCTGCTGGCAACGGGTTTATCGCTGAGTAGGGAAAGAAGAACAAGCTTGGCATACTGGAGAGGATAGGGAACGCTAAGTGAAGGGCCTCGTTACCTAGCACCCCCAAAAGGCGACTCGCCCGTAAAGAGCCGATTTCACTAGCCTCTCCTGACGTTCGATACCCCTTTGTTTTATCAGACTTTATGGAAGGAGTAGAACAAACAGTGATCCTATTACGCCCGTCTGTAGGCGTTAGGCTGTTTCCTGCCCTTGATTAGTCTGGCAGCTCGGCTAAATTCCTGGCCAGCGCGTGTTCCAGTTCTATGCGGTGGGCATTGCCCCACTGCTCCATTACCTCAATCACTGGCAGCAGCGACTGCCCCAACTCCGTAAGGTGGTACTCCACTCGGGGTGGCAACTCGGGAAAGATAGTTTTGCTAACCAGGCCATGGTGCTCCAGCTCATTCAGTTGCACGTTGAGCACGCGCCGCGTAGCGCTGGGCAGCATGCGTTGCATCGCGCTGGGCCGCTGAATGCCCTGGGCAATACCCGCCAGCAGGGTCGACTTCCATTTGCCGTGCAGCACTTCTTTGGTGAGCACGGAGCCGCAATTAAGCGTGTTGGCAATTTTTTTCTGATACATCGGGAAAGCAAATTGAGGAAAAAGATGTCGGAGGGGAACAGGGATTAAATCCGCCCTAGGGGGTAAAAGTATCGGGTGCCGAATAAGTTCGCCGTACTTGCCCGCCCTGCCCACGCGTCGGAAGTTTGCCTTGTGAACAGCGCTTGTAGTGTGCAAGTAGCGTCACGCAACGCAAACCAGCAACTGGAAATCATGGGAAAACTCACCGGAAAAGTAGCCGTTATTACCGGCGCTACCTCAGGCCTGGCTTTGGCTACCGCCCACTTATTTGTGGCCGAAGGCGCCTACGTCTTCATTACGGGTCGTAATCAGCAGAGACTCGACGAGGCGGTGCGCACCATTGGCCGCAACGTGACGGGGGTGTTGGGCGACGCAGCCAACCTAGCCGATCTCGACCGCCTCTACGAGACGGTGCAGCGGGAAAAAGGCAAAATAGACGTTCTGTTCGCCAGCGCCGGGGCGGCCGGCTTCGGCAAACTGGGCGAGATTAGCGAAGCGTTCTTCGATTCCCTCTTCAACCTGAATGTCCGCGGCACGCTCTTCACCGTGCAAAAAGCCTTGCCCTTGCTCACGACGGGAGGCTCCGTTGTGCTTAATGGGTCGATAGCCTCCATCAAAGGGTATGCGGCCAATAGCGTGTACAGCGCCAGCAAAGCCACGCTCCGCGCCTTTGTACGGGGGTGGCTGGTCGACTTACAGGACCGCCACATTCGGGTCAACCTGCTGAGCCCGGGCGCTATTGATACGCCCCTGATGGCCGCTGCTGGATCGGATTTTAAAGCTCAAATCGCCCCCTTGATTCCGCGCGGGGAAATGGGTCGCCCCGAAGAGGTAGCCGCCGCAGTCCTGTTCCTGGCTTCGGCGGAGGCCAGCTTTGTGAACGGCATCGAACTCTTCGTCGATGGCGGCATGGGCCAGATTTAGTTGCGCACCTACCAGCTCCTGGCGAAAGAAGGTGGGTGCGCGGCCGCTCTAAAACACCTCCCGCTTCAGTGCTGGTGAATAGCGGTTGCCGGCGCCATTCTCCGCGCAGGACCACCCTACCTTCCCCTATGCTCGTGGCCAGAGCCGGGTGGGGAAATAACAGGGAGAAAAGGGAAGGGCCTAGACTAGCTATCCTGCTTCAATAACGCGTAGGAAACCGTACGTTATGATCATATCTGTTCTTGCCACGTGATGCTCCTGCACGGCCCTCTCTCGCTGACGGTTTTCCCTGCCAAGTGGGGAAGAAACGTCAACTATATCTCTCTTCTAGCCACCACCCACCGCTGTCTCCAATTCCTCTTCTTTCGGCTGCTTTGGATAAACGGGGCGCCAAAGAAGTAGATCTGCGCTGGTTTCCCTTCGTTAACGCCACCGGCTTAGCGGGTTAGCGGATGCAGCTTTTCATCTACTTCGGTTCTTTGACCCGCTACCCGACACCAACCCGTCTCCTTTTTGATGAACACCTCCAGCCGGCGCACTTTCAGCGCCACGGGGCGCCCTTCGACGGTGAGCTGCACGTCGGCCAGCCAGTTCACGACGGCGGTCGTGCCACTGTAGAGCCGGATAATCTCGCTGCCCGGCACGGGCTTCACGCTCTTGAACACCACCTTTCCGGTCGCTTGCACCGCTTGCCACTGCGGCACAGAATACGAAATATCGCCCTTGGCCCCTACGGCGACGATATCATCGGAACAGGAGACACGTTCCGCGCCGCCGGAGCGGTGTAGGAGCGCGCGTAGTTGCTGGCGCTCCTGCGGGTAGCTCACCGTGTCGAGTTGGGCCGAGGCAGCCGTGGCAGAGAATAAAAGCAGACCGGTTGCGCATATAGTTTTCATCGTCGCAGGGGAGTAGTGGATACGCAGCGAAGGTAGCCGGCGCCTTGCCGCCAAAATAGTACGAATACGACAGGTTAAATTCGCAGCTCGTCTTGCAGCGTTAGGGGAGCCTGCTGCATTGCCCGCGCTACTTGTTTTGGGGTGGCAGCGGTAAACTCCTTGAAATCACGGATCAGATGCATCTGATCGTAGTACCCACAGGCGTAGGCGATGGACGTCCACCGCTGCGCGGGATGGTTCACTTTTCGGCGGTAGGCTTGCGAGAAGCGAATGAGGCGGGCAAAGAACTTGGGCGAGTAGCCTAGCTGCTCGTGGGCTTTGCGCTCGAACTGGCGGGCACTCAGGCCGGCGGAGGTTGCGGCTTGGTCGATCGGGAATATATGGCCGCCGTGTACCATCCAATGAGCCGCTTGTGCAAACGGGGTGAGGGCCGCCTGCTGCAGCTTCGTTAACAGGTAAGCTTCCACCAGGCGCTTCATCTCCAGCGACTATCGGGTGGCTTGCAGTTGCTCACTGACCCGCCGAATGTCGGGGCCGAGCAGCTCCGCCGCCGACAAGGGAACGTCCCGCAACTCGTGCAGAGGCACGCGCAACAATTGAAACAGGCCGCCGGGGTGAAAGGCCACCGACACAAAGCGGTGGTTAGCGCCCAGGGCCAGATCGACTTTCTTGGTTTGGGGTCCCACGATCGTCGCCTCGGGTAAGGCCAGGAAGGGATGGGTTGCGTGGCGAGAGTGGGTTGCGTCGCCGGGATAGAAGTGCAAACTGTGCTGCGGGGTCGGCGGGAAAGGCGCAACCCGGTGGTCGGTCGGGCCGGATAGGTGCACCTGCAGAACCATAATATGGCTTACATACGGTTGTAAGGCCGGATGGACCGTGTAGTAGTCGGGCTTCATACGCAGGGAGCAGTAGCAGGGAAGAGGAGCCTTATGGGACGACAGATGCTTGCACGTAGGCCAGGGAAGATACGAAAAGGCCGGGGCTTACTGTCCAGATGGGCCTCTTCAACCCATCTATCTCCCATCCTTTGGTTAGTAGTCGAAAATTCTCCATCCGCTCCATCCCATACCACCCCGGTTCTCTTTCTAGGTTACCTATGGCCTGACGAAGACGGCTAATGGATTCTAGAACCCTATCCGTTCCGAAGGTCCGATACCTCTTGTCAACTACTCGCCCAGCGTGGCGCTGAACCGAACCGTTGCCCTTTACAAGGCCAACGGGCCCATGTAGCGCTGGTGGAGGCGGAAAAACTGCGGCTGGAAACCAACCACTTCTACTTTGTGCTGCCCGGGGAGTTGTACCAAGCCATCGGCTCGCCCAAGGGGCGACCCAGTTAGAAGCGCCTACGCCTTGGCTAAAACCAGCACCGAGAAAGCTGGCATAAACGACGGCTGGCGGCGCTTGCGCGGTAAGCGCAATTTCGCGGCCTGCGTCGGGGTGCCGACGTGGGTTTTTCTGCCAAGCAAGGCGACGGCCAGGCGCCAACGACAACTACGAAGCAAGGAGCAAGGTCCCGTCGTGGTTGCGCCAGGGTAATAAGCCGCGGCGCCGTTCGCCACGGGCTGAACCTGGGGAAAGTTCGAGCTAGAAAATTCAACTCTCCTGCTTGTGGCCAATTATTTAATTCGGGCGGGCCGGCTGCAAAACCGGTGCGAGTACAGTCGTTTCTGCAAAGCGGCATTCGCTATCCTCGCCGACGCGGCTCGGTTACCCCCAGCGGCCGGATTTCCCGCGGACGCAAGTTTCCCGCTTGGATTTATAATTTAAGGGGATGATTCCTCTTGCTTTCAAAGACAATTTTTCCCGGCAAGCCGCCCTCTACGCCCAGTTCCGGCCGGTTTACTCGCCGGAGTTGTACGCGTATCTGGCTTCCTTGACTCTGGCCCACGAGCTAGCCTGGGACTGCGGCACCGGCAACGGCCAAGCGGCGCTGAGCCTGGCTCAATTTTATGCGCGCGTGGTTGCCACTGATCCCAGCCCTCAGCAACTCAGTCATTGTCGGCCCCACGAACGAGTCAGCTACCGGGTCGAGCAAGCCGAACACACGGACTTGGCCGCGCACAGCGCCGACTTGGTGACGGCGGCCACGGCGTTGCATTGGTTTCACTTCGAGGCATTTTACGCCGAAGTCCGGCGGGTGCTCAAGCCTGGCGGGGTGCTAGCCGCCTGGGCCTACGGCGTGCCCACGCTGACGCCGGCCGTAGATGCCGTGGTACGCCGGTTGCATGATGTAACCCTAGACCCTTACTGGCAACCGGAAAACCGGCTGATTGACTCGGGATACGCGACTATTCCGTTTCCTTTCCAGCACATTCCCAGCCCTGTCTTCAGCTACGAAAAGCCGCTGAACCGGCTCGACTTGTTGGGCTATCTGAACACGTGGTCGGCCACCCAGCGGTTCCTAAGCGCGGAAGGGTACAACCCGACCGAGCAAGTCGCTCAGGAACTTCAAGTTATCTGGCCCGATGCGGCAACGCAACACGTGGCTACGTGGAAACTTGTCTTAAAAGTAGGCCGTGTGTCCGATGCTCGATAAGTCCCTGCTCCCAGGCTGCGCCGGCCGCCCTCGGGTACGCACTCTAGTGCGGGAGCAAAAAAGTAAGGCCGAAGGTCCTGCGCGGGTGGCCCTGCTCTACTAACGAGCGGCTGGCGTGCGAGATAGGGCACCCGGCGCTGCGGCCGGCGCGGCAAGCACGGCCTGAATTAGCAACTGCAGCCAAGCCCCCACCAGCTAGGAGCAGAATGCGTCCGCCTTGGCTTGTTAATTAACCGTTGTCATCACCAAATGGTGAGTTATCTCTAGCCGTGAATCCTTGTATCACTTCTAGAGCGCTCGTTCAAGTAATGGTACACGAAGCAAAGCCCCCAACTAGGTACCCAAACCCGGCTGAAACCCAGGCCCGGGCGGCCCTTACTGCTACTGGCTACTTTGCGCTATGCTATTACATCAGACACCGGTTTAACCGCTGTTTTTGGGGCCGCCATGGCGCGCCTGGCAGCGTAGTTGCTAGCGGCTCCTACTTGGGCCGCCCGCCTGGAGCACGTAGAGCGCTTTCTGTTGTAGACGCCCAGCCACGCCCGCAAGGGTTCCACGTGCTTGCTTTTGCCCGTAAGCGTGCCGGTGCATACGCTTTACTGGCGGCTCGACGAGCTACTTGACCAATACTTGACCTACCCTTCCTCTACGAGGCCCCGCAATACTTCTCCCGCCACACCGGGTCAAGATACTGTGGCAAGCAGCAGGGAAGCCTGCCACGGCGGCAGTGCCCCATGCACAAGCAGGATCAGCGCAGCGCGCAGGCGTTACGCCCGCGGCCGCGGGCCAACGCGTCATAACCGAACACCTGGTGTTCGGATATAAAACAGCATACGGAACCCATGACTAGCTGCCAATGACGTAATTCACTCTGTATGTGTTAGTTGTAAAGATGGCGCGTTCCTTGGCATAAAAGAGAGCATCCGCTAGTATAGCGCTAGCAGTGGACCGGCTTCCGGTTTGTCCCAGGACATGTTGCACTCTCTTTTCTCCTTTCCATGTCAACGCTCCCCGTTCTTTGCCCCGCTTTGTTCGTGCTCTTCCTTGTAACCGGCGTTAGCCCAGTGGTTGCGCAGATGGCTGAGCCCGTTAGCCTGACGCAAGTAGCGCCCGCCAGCTTGCGCTTGCGCGTTGCCAGCCCCGACTACGCGCGCGGGTACGTGCAGGTGGTGCGGCTCAGCACGCAGCAACCCTTGTTTAGAGAAACGTATACCGCCCCAACTTACGGGCAGCGCTTCGACTTTGACCGGGCCCCAAGCGGGCGCTATCAAGTCGATCTTCAGGTAGGACTAGCACGCTACCATTACAGCGTGCACGTCAGAACCCATGCTGGTCGCTCCACCGCGTGGGTGCGCAAACTGGTGGTCGAGTATGAACCGGCTTTAGTGGTTGCCACCCGTTAGAGTACTGCGACCCTGCATCCCCCGACGCCGGAGAGCAAGGTCGCAGCTATACCGCCAGCAAAAGCTTCATCCGGTACCGGGTGAGGCTTTTCGCGTTTTAATGCCCGGACCTGCCATCCTTGGGTGAGCAAGAGTCTCTAGCTAGGCCGTATCTTGTCGGACTTGGCTCCATGAGCGCGTGCACCAAGCCGCTTCTGCTGCGCCCTTCTCTTTGCTCTATGGCTCGCTTGTTTGTTGCCGCCTTCCCTCGCGTGGTGCGGGGAATCTTGCTCGTGTACTCCCTCGGGTTTCTCATCGGCACGTACACGCATGTTCACGGCGTGCTCACCCACGGCTGGCTCGCCTGGCCGGTGCCCCGGGCTATTGGCCTGTACTGGGATGCGCTCACTTTCCTGGATCCATTGACCGTGTTCCTGCTGTGGCGCTCCCCGCGCGTCGGACTCGCCCTGGCCGTTGCCATTATGGTTTCGGATGTGAGCGTAAACACCCTCGTCTACCTGGCCGGCTACTTGGGTCGTCCCATCCCGCACATGGTCCCGGTATCACTGTTCGACCAAGCCTTGTTTGGCTTGTTTGTCGTGAGCACTGCGCCGCTGGTCTGGCACTTGCTCTCCTCCACTGGCAAAGGATCGGCATCGTCCTACGCTAGCCCAGTCGGTAACGGAGACCGGAAGAGGTAGAAGTCGTGGTTGGTTGAGTTGCCAGCCGCTAGGTTGGAGAGTGTCTGCTGCGCTAACTCCGGATTCTGACGTAGTGTTGGTTTGTGATAAGCCGCTAGATCAAAAGTAACGGTCTAAGAACGATGCTTCCTTATGGGTAACCTTGTGCCCTCTTAAAGAAAATAAGCTTACCTCCTCTGCTTCAAATGGGCATTCTCTTGCTTTCTTCTCTTTCCTTGGGCATTGAGTACAGTGGCTAAGTGTACTTTCGCTTCGTTAACTGCTCCTTTAGGCTTGCGCCTATCCGGGCCTTGGCTCTATTCCTACGATTGGTTGCCGGCTGTTTCGTTCTCTTCGGGTGGGGCTTCCTGTGCAGGGCTAAGCCCCAGCGGCCGTAACCACGCTCGCTGGGCTGGTCAGGGTCGCTGGGCATTGCCGTCGCCCCTGATGGAACCCTGTGCGTGGCGGATGCGGGGAACCACGCGATTCGCTGCATCACGTCCGCGGGGTGGTCACGCTGGCAGAGCCTTAACTAGGGCGACTCTTCTCTCAGAGCATCTTCAGCCCCGAGTTGGAGACGCTTTGTTCGCTCTGCGCTCCTCCTTTATTGTATTTCGACCTCGGCCAGAGCCTCGCTCTGTTAAGACCACGACGGACAGGAAATCCTCGTCAGTCCTCTTAGGTAACGAGGTAAGTTTACTTATTGCTAGCTATATAAAGAGTTAGGTCTCGACTTCTAGAAAAGTTATATTGATAGGCTAAGCTGAAAATTCCGCTCAAGGATCTGTAGCAGGAAACAGCTACCTACGCCCGAATAAGTTTACCTTCTGCCCGGACTAGTGGCAACTTAACCTTAGCGCTTCCTGATTAACGGGTGTCTTCCCGCTACGCTATAATATGCCGAAGTTTGTCCACTTCATCCTCGCCTCGTTTCTGCTCTCGGCCTGGCAAGCGCCGGCGCAGTCCCGGGCGGGGTTTATTTCCGTTAACTCGCTACGGATTCACTACGAACGCACGGGCCAGGGCCGCCAGTAGTGCTGCTGCACGCCGGGCTCCAGGATTCGCGCATGTGGGCGCAGCAAGTACCCGTGCTGGCCAGGCGCCACCACGTTATCTGCCTCGATCTGCCCGGTCACGGCCAAAGCACGGGGTACGATACCACACAAGCCATGCAGCAGGTGCTCTTACGGGTGCTCGACGAGCTGCAAGTAAAACAAGTAGCGTTGGTGGGTATTTCGCTGGGCGGTGCCTGCGCCCTGGATTTCGCCCTGGCCCATCCCGAACGAGTCAGCAAACTAGCCCTAGTTTCCACTAGTGTTTCCGGGTTGGAAGACCGCCTCGATGCGCAGACCAAGCAAGTTTGGCCCCGGATTACAACCCAGCTGGTGCGCGCCGACACGGCAGCGGCGGCAGAAGAATTTACGCGTGCCTGGTTTGACGGTCCTGCGCGGCGCCCCAACCAAGTCAATGCCCGCGCGCGGCGTTTGCTCTACCAAACAACGCTAACTACCATGCGCGCGCACCGTCTCAGCGGCTGGCCTCGCCTTTCCTCCCAGCCGGCTGCCCCGCAAGTCGCCAAGCTAACCGTCCCGGTGCTGGTGATGGTCGGCCAACAAGACCTGCCCTTTATTCTTGCTTGTGGGCAGTACCTGCAGCAGACGGTGGCCGACCAGACTGGCCTGGTGATTGCCAACGCCGGGCACATGGTCAACCTGGAAGCGCCCGCGCTTTTTAACCGGTCCCTGCTAGCATTTCTTCGCCCGTAAGCGGCGGGACGTCGGCGCTTTATCACCACCTCGCCGGCGCCTCTAACTCGGCCGCGCCCTACCCTACCTCCCGGCTCGCTGCTGCCTTTTACCGGCTGCAATTGCGGTAACTGGTCTGCTCCGGGCTGTCCTGAATGCTGGCCCGGGCCGTGGGGATGGCCTGGTGATAGTTTTTTGTAAGCCCAACTAAAGCGGGAATTTTTCGCACCTGCGAAATATTTTGCCATCAAAGTGGAATACGCCTTCCAGAAATTCTTCGGCCACGTGGCCCACGCCGAGGCTGCCGTGGTTTTGCTGGCCGCAGCGCGGGCAAAACTCGGCCGGCTCAGTAAGCACGAAGACGTAGGCGCAGTTAGCACAGGCCGGTGCTTTAGCGACAACATGAACCATGGGCAGGCAGAACGAGGGGTACGGGCGAAAACACCAGGCCGTAATTTGAGTGGACGGCGCTCTCCAAACGGCAATTCCGTAGCGGCAGAGGCTTACTTCGCCGGGCGAGACACCGGGTTGGGCATGACCCCGGGCACGGTGCTGGTCTTGATTTTGTAGCGAGAAAGCCCTCCCGGGTACTGGTCTTCTTCCTTCAAGAACTCGTGGTCTCGTTGGCTAATCCAGAACGTTTGCTTGAACGGCGCTTTAGTGGGCGTCAGTCCTGCGGTGACGAGCTTCCAGCAAGCCACCGGCGGTCCGCCGGGCACGGCCAGCGTCTCGGCACCTGTTACGGTGTAGGTTACGTAGGTGGGCGGCTTGCCGCCCGCGTCGTAGAAGGGAATGACGAAGCGCTTGCCCGCCGCCAGGGGCAGCAGCTCGAAGGTTTCGATGTCAAGGTTCCAGTTGAAAGCCGGCTGTTGAAACGGCTGCTGAAAGGCGTTAGCCTGGTTGCCCGCCACGCTGTCGGCCCCGGCGATGCCGGTCGAATTCCAGTTGTAGGCTTTCAGTTGGCCCTTTACGGTTTCGGCGTGGTAGAGGGACGCAAAATCACCGGCCCGCACCAGCGAGGTTACTTCCCGGTAGCTGATCGTGTCGGCGCCGTACCAGTGCTGCGTGATGCGCAGCACGGGCGCGCCCTGGTGCCGGGTGGCCTGCACCTGGCGCCGCCACAGCCAAAAGCCGAGCATTTTAGGCTGGGCCGGGTTCTGGAAATACACCAGGTACTGGCGCGTGCCCGGCTGGAGGCGACTGACTTGCAGCCGCCGGTCGCCCACGCGCAGGGTATCGGGGGTCTGGGCCGCGGCCGAGTAGGCCAGCAGCCAGGCTCCTAGCACCCAGCCGTAACTGGCGCGGTGCTGCCGTCCCGCCAATAGCCTCGCGGGCCGACTGGCTATCAAACAAGCAAATGGGGACGGCAATGGGCGAGCAATTGTAGGAAGTAGCGGCATAATTCAGAACGAAAACAAGGGTATGCCGGCAAAGCAAGGCTCCCTATTCGATCCGCGTCGGTGGATTCGACCCTTTTCGCCCGTATTTCGACCAGGCAGGTTATGGCGCTGACTTTTGGTAATAAATAGCCCGATAGGCCACCGGTCAAAAAAAAAAATACGCTAGCTGGTCGAAAAGAGCGCACCCCGCGACCACCCACTCACCTTGAACGGCTATGTTTACAGGGTAAGCCTTTTGTGGCTGCCTGTTCGTTCATGATTTTCTTTCCGCCACGCTACCGGGCCGCGGTGCTGCACCTCGCCTACTGGGGCGTGTACTTCTCGTTTTACTTCTACCAGTTCGGGCAGGAATACGCCCGGCGACAGGTAGCCGTGGGCCTGCTGGCTACGGTAACCCTCAATGCCGCGCTGGCCTACTTCAACTACTTCTACCTGCTGCCGCGCCTGTTGCGCACCCGGCGGCTGGGCGAGTACCTGGCGCTGTTTGCCGGCCCCTACGCGACCGTGGTCGTGCTGCGCGTGCTGGCCGACCGCCAGCTGCTGCTCACCGACATGAACCGGCGCTTTCTGTATTCCCCTGCGCACACCTGGTCGGTGGTGGTGGGCGTGCTCTTTATCGTGGCCTTCGTGAGCCTGCTTTACTTCGTTACCCAGTGGTTTGTTCTCGAGGCCCGCGCCAAGGCCTTGGAAAACGAGAAGCTGGCGACCGAGCTGCGCTACTTGAAAGCCCAACTCAATCCCCACTTCCTGTTCAACACCCTCAACAACCTCTACTATCTGGCGTACAGCCGCTCGGAGCGCACGCCCGAAGTTATTGCCACCCTGGCCCAGATGATGCGCTACATGCTAGAGGAGGCCAACCGCCCGGCCGTGGATCTGAGCCGCGAAATCGAGTACCTTGCCAGCTACATTCAGCTCGAAAAGCTGCGCCTCAACAGCCCCGTTCCGATCACCCTGACCGTGGCCGGGCAGCCCAACGGCCGGCTGGTGGCGCCGCTCATTTTCATGGCCTTTCTGGAAAATGCCTTCAAGCACGGGGTGAGCACCATCAGCACAACGGCTTGGGTGCGCGTGCACTTCGACCTGACGGGGCCCGACTGCTGCTACACGGTGGCTAACAGCAAGCTGCCGGCGTCTGCTGCCCCCATGGGCCCGGCCGGCACGGGCCTGCCCAACGTGCGCCGCCGCTTGGCCCTGAGCTACCCCGACCGGCACGAGCTGCAGATCGACGACTTGCCCGACGAGTACCGCATTTACCTGCGCCTAAGCCTATGAACCACCTCACATGCCTGATTGTCGAAGACGAGCCCCTGGCCCGCCAGCTGCTCACTGACCACCTGCAGCAGGTGCCTTACCTGCGCCTGACCGCGGCCTGCGCCACGCCCACCGCGGCTATGGCCGCCCTGCAGCGCCAGCCAGTGGACCTGCTGTTTCTCGACGTGCAGATGCCGGAAATGACCGGCCTAACCTTGCTGCGGCTGCTGCCGCGCAAGCCGCTGGTTATTCTCACCACGGCCTACTCGGAGTACGCCCTGGAAAGCTACGACCTCGACGTGGTCGACTACCTGCTCAAGCCCATCACCCTCGACCGGTTTTTACGGGCCGTGCACAAGGCGTACGCCCGCTGGGAGCCGCCCGTTTTGGCCGCAGCCAACCCTGCTCCGGCTAAGACGGCCGACCCCGCCTACCTGTTCGTGAAAGACGGGTCGCAACTACTCAAAGTCTGGTGGGCCGACGTGCTCTACGTGGAAGGCCTGCGCGACTACGTCACCATCCACACCCGGCAGCGCAAAATTGTAAGTTTGCAACAGCTCAAGGTGCTGACCCAGCAACTGCCCGCCGACCGGTTCGTGCGCATCCACCATTCTTGCATCGTGGCGCTGGACGCTATCGACGTCGTGCACAAAGACAAAGTACAGATTGGCGAGCGGTACCTGCCTATCAGTGCCACTTACGCCAAAGGCTTCCGCGAGGCCGTAGAACGGCATCGCATTTAGGTGCTGGATGCCTTGCTAGTGCATTGACCGGCTAGCGCCTGGAAAGCTGGCCTTTGCTAGTGCAACCCATAGCCCGCCTAGTCTAGTCCAACGGATATAGGCTGCTTTTTAAGCTTGCTATTTGCTTAATGCTCTCTCCTTATTATATTAGAGTATGCATATATTATAGCGGCCGCTCGTCTCGCGCCTTGGGCGCCAGAACAGGTCTGGCATCGGAAGGACAAGCAGCGACGGGAGCGGACAATTGCCGAGTTGCTCGTTAGTTCGGCGTGTAGCCTCCTGCGGCTAGCGCACCACGGGTGGGCCAAGGTCTGGCGGCGCTGCGTTGCGGGCGGACCGCGCTGCTGCCCTGGGCTGCGGGCGAGTGGGAACTTCGCTGCCCCAGCACTTCTGCTGGGCTTTCCCCTTTCGGCTTTCCCTGGCTTGTATTACTTGAAGGCTCTTGCTCACGGATCGTTTCCTTCCCTTAACCGCACTCGGTACCATGCCAAACAACCCCATCAACACCGTGGTCTTCGTCACCGGCGCCTTTGTCAGCAGCACGTGCTGGGACGCGTGGAAGGCGTATTTCGAGAATCAGGGCTACACCTGCTACGCCCCGGCCCACCCCCACAAGGAAGGGGCGGCGGCCGCGTTGCGCAGCGAGCACCCGCACTCGGCCATTGCCCACAACAGCTTAACCAGCGTCGTGGCCTCCTACGCCGCTTTCATCCGCCAACTACCCGAAAAGCCGATCCTGATCGGCCACTCCTTCGGCGGGTTGATCGTCCAGTTGCTGTTGCAGCAAGACCTCGGCGCGGCCGGCGTGGCCATTCACTCGGTCCCGCCGCAGGGAGTGCTCACGCTGAAGTGGTCGTTTTTCCGCTCGGTGACCCCGGCCCTCGGCTTGTTTACGTCGTTAAAGAAAACCTACCTGATGTCGTTCCAGCACTGGCAGTACACCTTCACCAACGGCTTGGACGGGACTACGCAGCGGGCCACCTACGAGCAGCTGGTCGTGCCTGAGTCCAAGAAGATGGCGCGCGGGGCACTGACCAAAGAGGCCCGGGTCGACTTTGCCCGTCCTCACGCGCCGTTGCTGTTTGTGGCGGGCAGCACCGATCACATCATGCCTGCTTCCCTGAACTATTCCAACTACCAGCGCTACGCCAACTACAACGAATCCATCACCGACTACAAGGAGTTTGCGGGCCGCAACCACTTGGTGCTGGGGTTGCCAACCTGGCGGGAAAGCGCCGATTTCGTTCTGGATTGGCTAGGCCGCACTGCGGGAACGCCGGCGCCAGCACGCCGACGCACGGCCGAGCCGCACGCTTAATCCCCTGCTTTTTGATATGCTGCGGGATTGGCAGGTTCCACCTATTACGCCCGTAACGTGACGCTGCCGCTGCAATAGGCGCAGCAGGGCAACCTTGCGCCCGTGCGAGGAGGCCTAGCGCCACCAAGGAGCGAACCCGGGCGATCGGGCTTGAGCACCTTTCCTAGGAAACGAAGGCCGCCCCCGACTTCCTCTCCGCGTCGCAAACGCCCCGCCATACTGTCGGAATACACCCGCTAGATCGCTACTTACAGGCGTATTTTTGTAGGAGGCGAGAGCAGAAAGGATTACAACAGAATTGCTTTCAGCCCAACACAACCCGTACTAAATCAGGCAACCTCGATGGAACAGGCTCGCTTTGCTACCACGATCCACGCACCCAAAGCCAGCGTGTGGCAGGTGCTGTGGGATGATACCCTCTATGGCATTTGGACCCGGGCCTTCAGTGAAGGCTCCCGGGCGATTACCGATTGGCAGGAAGGCAGCGAAGTACAATTCATATCGGCGGACGGGGGCGGTATGTACAGCGTGATCACGAAAAAGACACCGAACGAGTTCATCTCCTTCCAGCACCTAGGCGAACTAAAAGACGGGCAGAAGCAACCCGTGGACGCGAAAACGCAGAGCTGGGTGGGGGCCAGGGAGACCTATACGTTAACCGAAACGAACGGCACCACCGAGCTCGTCGTGGAAATGGACGTCAGTGAAGCGTACCAAGACTATTTCACGGCGACCTTTCCCCAAGCCCTGGCGAAAGTGAAGGAATTGGCTGAAAACGGCGCGCGGGGGTAAGTCGTTGATTCTAGGGAATCGGCCCCTAACTCCCGGGGCAAAGAAAGCGGCCGTTAATATTCGTTGTTTTAGGGGAGTGCCCGGGTGGCCCACCCATTCGGCAGTAACCGTACCCGCTCCGGCGGCAACTGAAGCAACGGGGTAGATAAGCGTGAGCCGTCCAGCCCGGGCTGCTTCCCTGGGGAACGAACTAGGTATAGAGCTTTACCTTATTCGTTTCCACTTTTTGCCATGACGGCCCCTGCCCCAACCGTCCTTTTTGCTGGTCGAACGCTTGGCACAGGTACTCAGCAATTCGGCCACAGGGTTGCGAACGTGGTGGTGACGCTAGTAGGCTATACCGAACTCACTGACAGTCGCCGCTTTCGACCCATCCGGCCCGCAGGCGCGAAACCGTACGCTTGCTGCTACAGCGCTAGGCCACGCCTGCACTGCCTGATTTTTTGATGCATCTGCTGCTAGGGATAGGAAACGAATAGTTTTCCTTATCGCTACCTATGCAAACCACGCGCAATCAACTTACCCAGGGCCTACTCGAGCGCGATTTGGGAAGCTTCCTATACCTTAATTATTGGATTTGCCGACGCAGAACCTCATCCGGCGCAGTAAGTATTCAGCCGGCGCACAAGGCGCTGCCAGCACCTCGCCATGAAGTACAGTGGCTTGCCTACCCTTTACCCGCCTAGGCTGCTTCTAGCAAGGAGCAGCCCCCGGGACCTACTTCTCCTGCCTGAGTGAGCTGCCACCCGGCCGCAGTTGGTATTATCCAACCACTGCGCTGGGGAGGCGACGGACTCAGCGAATCCAGCGACAAAGCAGAATCTTGCGTCGAGCGTTGCCTTTAAATGCCGCGTGACTTTACGTGTGCAATGATACGGCCGCTTTAGCGGGCCCGAACCCCAGAGCAGGTTCGGCCTTGCGCCGCGACTCTTGGTTTTGGCATGCTACTTTTGGGCGCCTGTTCCCAGTCTTGCCCGTTCATGGACGCTAATTCCTTCCTGCCTACTATCAGCCTGCTGGCTGTATTTATCTCTATCCTCTTAGCCGTCTTTCTACTGACCGTCAAGACCCAAAACCGCTTGCCCAATGGCTTGTTCGCTTGCTTTCTGCTGCTCAACGCCCTGGACCTGAGCTCGTGGTTCGTGAATGCGTTTTTGCTGCGCTATCCGACGGTGCTTCTCTTCAAAACCACCCTCAACGCCCTGATCAACCCGCTCTTCTACCTCTACGTCGTCGCGGTTTGCTATACCGATTTTAAGCTCCGGGCCAAGCATCTGCTACACTTCCTGCCGTTTGCCCTCGTTTCCGGCCTGCTGCTGCCGCGGTTCTATCTGGCGGATACCGGCGCTAAACTCGCTTTTCTGCAGCATTACAGCCAGATGCCCGAAGCCACGGTTAGCCGCCTCGTGGGGCAGCTACAGTTTATCTTCTACCTTCTCGCCGTCTTCCGTACCCTGCGCCGCTATCAGCGCACCTACGTCGAGAACTATGCCGACGCCGCCAACCGGACCTACCGGTGGCTGTTTCGGTTAACCAGTATCCTGGCGGCCTTGCACTTGGTCATTCTAGTAAAAGAAGTTCTGCGCTATACCGGGCATCCCCACGTGTTGGCGGGCCTAGAATTGTGGGTGGCACTTAACGCGACCGGGGTGCTGAGTTGGTTCGTGCTGCAGGCCCTCTACCAGCCGACGCTTTTCCGCAGCATCGACGCGTCCCTGCCCACGGTCGCGGGACTGCTCGCCGAGCAACGGGCCCCGGCGCTTACTCCCGAGCCGACGGTGCCACCCGAGATCGAGGACAAGATTAGCCGCCTTCGCACGTACATGGCGCAGGCCGAGCCCTACCTAGATCCGTCCTTAACGGTGCAGGACTTAGCCCGCCAGCTACAGCTGCCGGGGCGGGAGTTGTCGCTGCTGATCAACCACCACCTCGACCAGCACTTTTTTGACTTCGTCAACGAGTACCGAATTGAGAAGGCTTGTCAGCTGTTAAAAGACCCCACGCACCAAAGCATGACCGTACTAGAGATACTGTACGCGGTGGGCTTCAACTCCAAATCCTCCTTCAACACGGCCTTTAAGAAACAGACCGGCCTCACGCCGACCCAGTACCGCGCCACGTCCTAAAGGGCCGTACCCTCCTTACCGCCACCGTTTTCTATGGTAGCAAGCTCCGACGGCGGGCTTCTAAAGGCCCCCTCGAGCCAATTGCATATTGCTGACAGTAAGTGGATTAGTAAAAAGTTGAACGCCTGCTGCGGAAGTCGAACGCCTTGGCAGAAAATAAAAGCGTCCGACTTTTTTTGGTCGGTCGCCTGCTAGAGGGAGCGGTTGTTCTTTTGACGTACTCAGCGCAAGAACTGCCGGTTGCCACCGGGCCTTTTCCTGAGCTACCCCTCTCCTCCCCTAGCCCCTTTAACTTCCCGATGAAAGCGCTCCTTCTGTTGCTTGCTTGGTTTCCCGCCCTGGTAACGGCGCAGCGCGGGCCGGCTGCGAGCCGGCAATCGGTAACGGAAAAACTAGCCTACTTCCTCCGGCTAACCGACACGCTGCGGCAACAAACGCATACGGCGGGGCTGGCCCTGGCCATCGTCTACGACCACCAACTCCTGTATATGGGGGGCCAAGGGTACCGCGATGTGGCCCGCCAGCTGCCGGTTACCCGCGCACTCTGTTCGAAATCGGCTCCTGCACCAAGGCCTTTACGGGCGTGCTTGCGGCTCAACTCGTGCAGGCCGGCACCCTGCGCTGGGACGACAAGGTGCGCGCCCACCTCCCCGAGTTTGCCTTGGCCGATGCGTATGCCACCCACCAGGCCACGGTGCAGGACTTGCTGACCCACCGCGTGGGCATGGACCAGCATTACTACCTCTCTTATGGCCCGCCTTTGGCGCGCCACGAGTTGCTGGCCAAGCTGCCCTACCTCAGCTTTCGCGGCAGCTTTCGGGAGAAGTTCTTGTACAACAACTTCCTCTACACCGCTGCGGGCCTGGTGGAGGAACGGGTTACCCATTCGACATGGGAAGAGTTGATCCGCCGCCAGATCTTCCGCCCCTAGGCATGCACCACTCCTTTACCACCTTCGCAGAGTTTCAGCGCTACCCGGAGGCAGCGCTCAGCTATCGCAGCGACGGGCGAACGCTCGTGCCGGCGACCAGTATCGAGGGCCTCGCCCCGGCGGGCAGCATCACCTCCACGATAGAGGACATGGCCCGGTGGGTACAGATGCTCACCAATAAGGGGGTGTTTGAGGGCAAGCCCTTTCTCGCCCCTGAGCAGTTTGCCTACCTGACCAGCCCGCTGACGGTGCGCAACGCGGCCGAGGAAATCTTCTACGGCATTGGCTGGGACATTGATACCAAGCGCCGCATTATCTACCACGATGGCCGCACGGCCGGGCAAAGCAGCCGGATTCTGCTCATGCCCCAGGAAGGGTTTGGCATCGTCATCCTCTGTAATCAGCAGTCGGAGTTGCAAAACCTGCTCATCCGTTACGCAACCAACATTTTCATCGACGATACCTACGCGAAAATGCCGGACTTCGAAGCCTTCGTCGCGAGCAAAGCCGCGCAAAAATCTCCCTCCCCTATTAAACCGTCTTCCGTTAGATTGGACAATGTCGCTCGTCAGGAATTGAAAAGCTGCGTGGGCACGTACACGCATCCGGCCTACGGCGTGCTCACCTTGGCCTCAGCTCCGAAAAACCAGTTCTCGTTTGCTTATTACGACTTTCAGGGCCTGGTAACGTACACGGCCGGGGCCGGTTTTTCCGCGCTAACCCAGCACGTAACCGGGCCCGACACCTTTCCCTTCACGATAGTCAAAGATGCGAGCCAGCAGGTGACGGGAGTAGCTGTGCAGTTTCCCTACGCTCAACCCGTTCTGTTCACCAAGGTCAAGGATACCGAAACAGCTGTTCCAGCCCGTCCCACTTCCTTACCTTAGCGCCAGGCGACGGGCTGCATTATCCACGTATTGGGGCAATAAAAGCGACACGTAAACCTTATCCGAGGGAATCGAATATCGCATAAGTATGGCTTGAAATACTATATCGTTAATATTATTATAAGAGCACCAAGAAAAGTGCTACCCGAGTTCAGTGGTATGACTTGCTGTTAACCCAGCGGCTATTTATAGAAATACCTCGAAACCAATGCTTATCGGGCCTTATGACTGAGTAATATTAATGGATCCACTATCCGCCTTCGTCAGTCCATCGGTAAGCAAGGGGACCAGGGTGGTATGGTGCGTAGTGACGCTTGCCCAACAACTAGCTTAGCGCTTTTTGCCCATCACGCACTTGCATTGGTTTTGCATTCTACTATTGGGCACAAAAAACGAGCGTTTAGCCCGTGTCCACCCCATTGTTTGGCTTGTTCACCCCATTTCTGCCCGCGGCGTTGCCTGCCTGCCTAGCTTAGTTGCTCAAACTAGCTGACTATGCAACGTTCACGCAGTACTCTCTGGCCGGAAGCGGGCGTGGCCGTAGCCCTCGTGGCCCTTTACGTGACGGCAACATTGCGGCGGGAGCAGGCGGCCACCGACGAGTTGCTGCGCCAGGTGATGGCCAGTGGGGTACCGGCCCCTGCGGTCGAACAGGTTATTGCCGACTATCAGATGCCGCTACACTCGCTGCTGCCCCTGCTGGGCGGGGCCGCCGGGCTTCTGCTGGCCTGGGTTGCCGCGCACTACCTGGCTTTGCCCCGCCTGGTCCGGCAGCCTGACACCATTGGGTTGCTCTACCTGGTGCCGAGCCTGTTGCTGCTGATGGGCAGCGTGTGGATAGCCCAGTACTTCAAGCTGTATCTGCGCCTGCAGCACAACGAGCTCGGCGTCGTTACGGGCCTTAAAATGTACTCGCTCTACCGTCAAAAAACCCTCTTGGCGGAGGGGGTAGCCACCGGCATTGGGCTGGGATTGTATGAACTGCTCGGCCAGCTTTTGTGGTACTTGCGGCAGCGGCTGTCCCGGCCGCCGGAACCGGGGATGCGCCACGGGTACGACGCCTTGCTTGTGGGCCTGGTGGGGTAGCCTTGCTCGGGGCCTGGACCATGCCGCTGCCGCCCACGCTCTGGAATGCCCACACCGGGCCCTGGCTGTTGCTGGCCGGGCTGGGCCTGCTGGTCGCCTTGTTGCAGGGCCTGGCGTACCCGGTGCTGGCCTCGGTTCGGGTGGGCCCGCCCGGCGGCCGCTGGGTAGGGCCCGCCGCCGGATGGGTAAGTGTGGCGGCCGGCGGAGCGGCCTTGCTGTGGACGGCGTACAGTTCGCGCTACCCGCCGCCGCTGCGGCCCTTGGCCGGCCTGTTCGGGCTGGCGGTGGTGCTGACCGGCCTAGTCGTGGCGCTGCGCCGGGTCGGGGCGCAGGAAACCCGGGAGCTGCAAACGCAAGCCTCGCATAGCGCCGCCGAGCTGGCCGGCTTGCGGGCGCAGATCCAGCCGCACTTTCTCTTCAACGCCCTCAACAGCCTCTACGCCACGGCCCTGCAGGAAAGCAGCGACAAAACGGCTGAGGGCATCCAGCAACTAGGCGAGATGATGCGCTTCCTGCTCGAAGAAAACAACCACGAGCGCATCGCCCTGCGCCAGGAGGTGCACTACCTGCGCCACTACATCAGCCTGCAGCGGCTGCGGCTGGATGAAACGCAGGGCCTCGACATCCGCATTCAGTTGCAGGAATCGGAACGGGAGGTGTACCTGGCGCCCATGTTGCTGAGCCCCTTCGTGGAAAATGCCTTCAACCACGGCATCAGCCTGCAGGCCCCGTCCTGGATTCACATCACGCTGACCCTGGATGCCACCCACTTGTATTTCAAGGTGCATAATTCACTCCACGCCCGCCCGCCGGAGGCGTCGCCTGGGCCGACGTCGCACGTGGGCCTCGCCAACGTACGCAAGCGCCTCGAGCTGCTGTATCCCGGCCGCCATGACTTGCAAATACAGCAGTCCCAGCAAGACTACTTCGTGGCCCTCACCCTGCTGCTTTGGTAGCCCGCCTTCGCGGAACGGACCCGCCTTACGGCCCCGCAATTTTGCGGGCGTTGGGAAGCCCGCGCCCCGCTTACGCCATCCGTCAACGTTAACTGCCTCGTCTCATGCCTACGTATCGAGTACTGATTTTCCTTATCTGCAGTGGGCTCGTCAGCGGGTCCGCGTACGCCCAGCGCCGGGTTGCCCGGATTGATTCCCTGTTTCAACAACTGGCCCGCGAAGGGCACTTCAACGGGGGCGTGCTGGTAGCGGAAAAGGGCCGCATCCTCTACCAGCGGGCCTTCGGCTACGCGGACCTGCCTACACGCACGCCCACTACGCTGAGCTCGAGATTTCAGCTGGCCTCCATCGCCAAGACGTTCACTTCGACGGCGGTGTTGCAACTGCTCGAGCAAAACAAAATCAAGCTTAGCGACCCGCTGGCGCGCTACCTGCCCGCCTTTCCGTACCCCACTGTTACCCTGCGCCACCTGCTCTCGCACACCTCCGGGCTACCGGATTTAGAGCTCTACGAGCCGCTGGTACGCCAGCACCCGGAGCGGCTGGTCACGAACCAGGACATTATTCCGGCCCTGCGCGCCTGGCCGCGGGGGCTCTACTTTACGCCTGGCACGCAGTGGCAGTACTGCAACACCAATTATATTTTGCTCGCGCTGCTAGTGGAGAAGGTGAGCCAGCAGGCGTTTGCCACTTACCTGCAGCGCCATCTATTTCAACCGGCCGGCATGCGCGATACCTACCTGCGGATGGCCGGCAGCCCCGCCGATGCCCGGCTCGTGGCCAACCACCTGCTGCCGACCATGTACAGCACCGTCCCCGAACCAGTCGAAACCCTGCACCTGCAAGACAGTGTCCGGCTCTGGCATCTGCGCTTCGAGAGCCGCGGCCTGACGGGGCTGTACGGGCCGGGGCAGGTGGTGAGCACCTTGCAGGACTTACTTCGCTTCGACCAGGCCTTGGCCCGCGGCAAGCTGTTGCGCCCGCGCACCATTGCCCTGGCCGCCACCCCGGTTAAGCTCAACGACAGTACGACGGTCGTGGGCGGGAATACGGTTGATTTTGGCGGCCCTACCTCGTACGGCCTAGGCTGGGTGGTGCGCCCCGATCCGGTCGGAGGCACCATCGTCGGGCACGACGGCTACAACCGGGGCATTGCCACCATGCTCTACCGCAACGTGGGCAAAGGCCAGACGGTAATTATGTACGATAACACCGAAGGCGAACAGTTCCGCGAAAAAGTAGCCGCTGTCATTGCCCTGCTCAATCAACGGTCCGGGCGGCCGCTGACCTATAAAAAATCGGTAGCTCGATGGTACGGCGACGCCTTGCGCAAACAAGGACCGGTGCGCGCCCTGGTGCAATTCAACACCATGCGCGCCGATACCAGTCACTTTTACCTGGCCGAAGACGAGCTTAACAGCTTGGGCTACGCCCTCTTGGTGAACGGCTCCCCCTCCCTGGCGCTAGACGCTTTTCAGCTAAATACCGTACTTTTCCCCCTGAGCTTCAACGTGTACGACAGCTACGGGGATGCCTTCCGCTACGTTAACCGCCGGGCCGAAGCCATCGTGATGTACCAGCGGGCCCTCGCGCTCAACCCGAACAGCGAAGGCACCAAACACTCGTTGCAACTGCTCCAAGCCCCGGCCCCTTAAGCTAACTCCATTAATCCGCCCCATGCTTTCCGCCATTGCCATCGACGACGAACCGCAGGCCCTGCAAGTCGTGCACCTGCTGGCGGCTAAGGTGCCGTTTCTAACGCTGCAGGCAACATTTACCAACGCCTTCACGGCGCTGGCCTACCTGCACACGCATCCCGTCGATGTGCTGTTTGTGGACATTCACATGCCCGATATTACGGGCCTAGAATTGGTGCAGGGCCTCTCCCGCGCGCCGCTCATCATATTTACGACGGCCTACTCCGACTATGCCGTGCAGGGCTTTGAGTTGGATGCGGTGGATTACCTGCTCAAGCCCTTCTCGCTGGCGCGCTTCACCAAAGCCTGCGGGAAGGCATTGGACCGCCAAACCGGGCGCGGTATGGCCGGCCGGCCGGCCATCCTGGTGAAAACCGGCTTGGCGGAGGAACGCGTGTTGCTCGAGAATATTCTCTACCTAGAGGCCGATGGCAACTACCTAACGTATGTGCTGACTGCTCGGCGGGTGCTCACGCGCCAGACCTTGGCCGAGGCCTTGCAGCAGCTCCCACCCCAGTATTTTGTGCGGGTGCATCGCTCTTACATCGTGGCCCTGAGTAAAGTGGATAAAATCGCCCGCCACGAAGTGAGCGTAGCCGGGACCAGCATCCCGATTGGCAGTTCTTATGAAAGCGCCGTGCAGGCCCTGCGCGCCCACGCCGCACGGTGACCTAGCCTCGGGGCCAGGATGAGGCGGGCGAGGGCGAGCGCACCGCCCCCGGACGCCCCACTACCGGCCGGTAGGCTGCCTAATAGTCTACCACCAACTAGTTGCTGGGCATCCTCCTCAATCTAGCTGCAATAGCTAGCCCAAATACCGAGTAGACCCCTATAACGTCATTATCCGGGTTAGAAACGTACCGGCGCCGACTCAGTCCCGGAAGCTAAACGTCGATTTTTTCCCGCAAGAGCAGAGCGCGGAACGCTAGTACGCCCGGATAGCAAGACAACGACCACCAGCAGCACGGGACGGAAGTTGTAGCAGGAAGCAACAATACTGCGCCTTCTGAAGCTTCAGTTCTTGGCGATGCTACGCAATGCGCGGGCTTGACCGCAAGCCAACAGCCGGCTGACACCCGGCAGCGCAGGGGTGCTTTTCGGAGAGTTTTATTAGCGACTAGACTTCCTATGCTACCTCACCTGTCAGGCCCCAGGGTCTGGCGTCCGACACCTGATAGCCGGAAGCGCTGGCGGCTGAGACAGAGAGGCCGGCCGGATAGAGTCGCCGAAAGTGTTCACCCGGTTCATTTCTTCACGGCTACGATGCTGGCTTGCCGGGCCGTGAGTTGCCAGCCGGCCTTGGTTTTCAGCCACACGTTGGTGTACTGCCGGGTTTCCACCTGGCCCGCATAGGCCGTGGCCCGCTGCGGGGTCACGATTTCGTGGCCCATGGCAATGGCCACGTTCTTGACAATGGTTACTTTCTCGACCACCCGCTCAACGGTGGCGTAGTCGAGTTGGCCTTGGCGCATAAAGGCCAGGATTTGGGGCCGCGTGACCACTTGATTGTAGGGGTTGTTGACCACGAACTCCGGGCTCCACAGCCGAAGCAGGGCGGCGGTATCGCCCCGCTGCACCGTGGTGATTTCCAGTTGTTCGAGCCGGCGGATTTCGGGCTCGCCTTGGCCTTGGGCCCAGGCCGGGGCAGTGGTCAGGAGCAGGGCAAAGGCTAGGGGGAGGAGCTTGTTCATGGCACGGGCGAAAGGAGGGTGAATCATCCCCCAAACCTACCTCCGGTCCCGGCCCGGGTGGTGGTAAAAAATCCGCATTCTTAGCGCCTGTTTCGCGCCAGACGGTCAGGTGCCTGGGCCTGCGCCAGCAGCAAAGCGGGTGGGGTGGCGTGGGCGAACTGCCGAAAGTCCTTGACCAAATGCTGGTAATCGTAGTAGCCGCAGGCCAGCGCCACGTGCAGCCAGTCCAGCTCGGGCCGGGCCTGTTTGAGGGCGTGGGCCTGACTGAAGCGGCTGATGCGCGCGTAGAGCTTGGGGCCCACGCCGAGCTGCTGCACAAAGCGCCGCTCCAGCTGGCTTACCGACAGGCAGGCCTCGTGCGCGAGCTGGTCGAGCGAGTAGCCCTGCGGATGGGTGGCCAGCGCTAGCAGGGCCCGGTCGAAGGGCTCGAACGAGATGCGTAGGTGCTGAATGCGCTGCCAGAGGTAGGCTTCAACCCGCTCCAAGAGGATGGTGTCAGTGGGTGCCTCCAGCAATTGCTCTTGCACCCGCCGGATGTCGGCCGCCAGCACCGCCTCCGCGTCGATGCGCGCGTTGGTGAACTCGGGCAGGGGCACACGCACAAACTTGGTTAGCACGCCGGGCTGAAACTGCACCGACAACATGCGAAACCGGGAACTGCTGTAGAAATCGAAGCGAGCGGACTGGGTGCCATTGAGCACGGTGGGGGCATACACGGTCGTTGTACCCGATTCCGAGTGCAGGGCCGTTACCTGCCCGTGCAGGTAGAACACCAGACACTGCTCCGTATTGGCCGCCATGGCCTTGGCCGGCACCACTTCGCCCGGCGCGGCCGTTACGTCCAGCAGCAGCAGCTCCCGAATGAAGGGCTGCAAATGCGCGGAAGGCGGCCAAGTGTGGTAGTAAATATCCATATCCACGGCGAGGCCAGCGGGCATAGCAGCTGCCCAGCTTTTAGCCCGGTGCTAAATATACAGCGAAGCGAATGTAAAGAGGTAACGGATTCGTATTGCGCTGGCACTAAAGCGGCTGGCGCAACCTTGTCCTTAGGCGGATTGCGTTCTCGAGCTACCGGGGTCATTCACTGAAAGAATAGCTCCCAACGCATGCCTTTTTTTATCACGCGCGCTTCACGGATCCTGATTTCCGTTGCCAGTAGCGAGGCCCTACCCGTAGTCCTTCCTATCTAAATTTAGCGAAGGGGTTAGGAAGTCAATTCCTGAGCTTCTTCTGGCAATAGTAGAAAATTAAAATCGGAGCGTAGCTTCTCGCCTATTTTAACGCTGTAAGTTACCTGCACGAAGAGTTACATAAGAGTGCCCGTCGAGAATACCGGGCGTTGTTTACTACTGAAACTTCTGCATAACAAGGCTGCTACGGAACGTCCCAACTCTTCTCAGTTTCCTGGTGGTAGCTGGCCGAGTGTGCCGCAGCCGGGGCAGTTCATTCAACCTGGGCCTGGGCAAATGCCGTCGCCGAAGGGAGCGCTGGTTAGCTCCACCCCGCACGGCGCTGCTGTGCGTCACGTGGCGGTGCCAGTTCCTGCACGCGTACCAGCCTATGGACCCCGTCTTATATGCAGCGAGTATCTTCAAGAATCAGGCAGACTATGATGAAACGGTTAAAGTGTAATCGTTCGCATTCAAGCCGGTAAAGTGTTGCCTCGAGAGCCCGAAGTTGAAGAGGATGACACGCCGATCATGGTAGTGCCCAAGCATCTCTCCGAGGCGACACGGTAGCGCAGGAAATCCAATTCGAAATGGCCTTCGACCCGCAGCCCGTCTTCCATGCGGGCTCTCCCGCCACCGCTCCGTCCGAAGTGCTGCGCATCATACGGGCTCGGTCACAAGCCTTAACCGACCGGCGCCTAGCGGCCGCTCGAGCCTATCAAATTAGCTAGCCGAAAATTTAAAGTTGGCTTACCAATGACGGCGGCTCGTCCGGGCAATAACTAGGGTTGCCAGCCGACCGGAGCACAGCGGCACCTCGTTAATAGCTCTTACTTCTGATCGTTGCGGGTGGACGAGAGCGCCTGCACGCCGCCCCGAATCAAAGCGGAAAAGGTGGCGGCCGCATCCGACTCGCGGCACTGGCCTCCTACCATGAGCAGCGACAAAGCTTCACCCGCCCCAACCAGCCCCACGCAGCGTCGGTGCAGCTCGTCGGGCGGCAGCGGGCTGTGCGGTGCTAGTGCCGCCGCGAACAGCTGCACGTACCCCGCAAGCAACTCCTGGTGCACCGCCCCCATTTCCTCGCTGCCCGAGAGGGCCGCCCCCACCGCGTAAATTTCGCCGCTCGTATCCGCGGCGCAGTGGATATAGGCCGTCGCGAGCACGTCGGCCGTTTCGCCCAGGTTCTGCTGGACTCCCTGCAGGGCTGCGCGCAAAGCCGTCACCTGCTGCTGATCCAGCGACTTGTAGAGCTCGGCCAGCAGCCCCGCCCGGGTGCCGAAGTGCTCGTAGGGAATAGGCTTGGAGACGCCGGCCCGGGCCGCCAAGTGCCCTAGCGTTAAACTATCGGCTCCTTCTTCGCGCACAATGACGAGGGCCACCGCGAGTAACTGTTGGCGGCGGGCCGCCTTTGAAAGCTTAGCCGAGCCGGCCTTGGGTGCTGGTGATTCTGGTACCTGTTTCATGAACTACGGTGTTAAATAAACCTACTAATAGTAACTTACTTTTGGTAACTTACGTAAAGTAGGCTACCTTTGGTAAAAGTAACACCCAACAATAATCCTAGCTATGACACACGCTCCCATTCTTCTAGCTGGTGGTTCCGGCGTCATCGGTCGCGCGACGGCCCGTTTCCTGCGTGCCGCTCACCCCCACGTGCCGCTCCTGGTCGGGGGCCGCACCCTGGCTAAGGCCGAAGAAGCTGCCGCCGAGTTCGGCAATGCCCAAGGCGTAGTGCTCGACCCGGACGCCGCCGATTTCGGCCTTGGTGAGCGCCCAATTAGCGCGGTGGCGATGTTTTACTCCGACGACAAGTTGGCCGGGCTCCGTTTCGCCCACGCGCGGGGCGTGCCGCACATCGGCATCTCGTCGGGCATCTACGAAATGGCCCCCGAAGTGGCCATTTACATGCACCAGCCGCAGGTGGCACCGGTTGTCCTCGGCTACGAATGGCTGGTCGGCGCTACCACCGTCCCCACGCTGGAATTCGCGAAAGCGTTCGGCCGGGTCCATGACATTACCATTGGCGCGCTGGTCGACGAGCAGGATGGCGGGGGGCCGGCAGTCGCCGCCGACTTCGAGCGCCTGAATAAGATGCTGCCCGCCGCCCTCACGCGGCGCGACGGCGCTTATATCTGGCGCCACGGGGACGATGCCCAAGCCGAGTTCCGAGCCGTCGATGGCACCAAGCAGCAGGCCACCGGCTTCTCGTCCATCGACGTTGTCGGCTTGGCGACGGCAACCGGCGCGCCCAACGTCCAATTCAATCTCGCGAGCGGGGTTAGCTCGACCCGCCGCCGCGGGGAGCCGTTCTCGACCGAAATCCTCATCGAGCTCGCCGGCGAGGACCATGCGGGCCAGCCGCTCCGTTCCCGTCATGCCGTTGTCCATCCCGCAGGAGCGGCACCGCTGACCGGGCTCGGAGTCGCCCTACTGCTGGAACGGCTGCTCGGCCTCGATGGCCGGCCGGCGGTGCCGGCCGGGCTCTATTTCCCCTACCAACTGCTCGATTCCACCACCTATTTTGCGCGCCTCAAGCAGATGGGCGGCCTGGTCCTGTCGCTGGAAGTGCGCTAAAGCAAGACGCGCTTTACAATCGACTCGGTTAGCAAGTTGCCACACTCTACGGCTGGAAGGTCTGCCAGGGGTATCACTACAAGCTGTCACTCAACTGCTAAATCGTGGCACCCAACTTATATAGCCGCTCATTGTGCGTCACTGGCCAGCGCAAGACGGTACGCCTATTGGCGCTGCTGATCCCACTTTTGTTGTTCTCGCCCCGGGCAGGAGCCTCGTTCAACTGATCTATTAGAAATATCTCGCCTGATTGCCCCCGGGTGCTACCCGAGGGCTTGCGGCGGAAAAGCAACGGTGAACGTAGTGCCTTGGCCGGGCTCACTGGCGACGGAGAGCGTGCCACCCGCATTCTCCACTATTTTCTTTACCATGTACAGGCCGATACCCGTACCCTCCACGTGGGTATGCAGGCGCTGAAACAAGCCATAGAGCTTGGCTTGCTGCGCCTGGTTCAGTCCCAAACCATTGTCGTGTACGCGCAGCAGCAGTTGGTCTTGCTCGCGGGCGCAACTCAGGCGCACCCGCGGCGAGCGGGCGGGGTGGCGGTACTTAAAGGCATTACTGAGCAAGTTGTAGACCACTAAGCGAAGGTTTTTTTCGGAGAAGACCAGCGGCTGGCAGTCGTCGATTTCGATGGTAAGCTGCCCGCAGGTTTCTTCCAGCAGCGGCAGCAGGTCGTGGCGCACGTCTTCTACGACGCGGGCCAGTGAGACCGCGGCGGCGGGCTGGGCAAATTCGAGCTGGAGCTTGGTTAGGTCCGTTAGGTGGGCGATGGTGCGCTTGAAGCGCTCCACCGAGACTTGCATCATTTGCAGAACGGGCGCTATCTCGGCCTCGGCGCGGGTAGCGGGGGGCAGCAGTTGGTTGAGGAGTTGGAGCAGACCTTCAATGTTGGAAATGGGCGCTTTCAGGTCGTGCGAGGCCGAGTAGATGAAGTTGTCCAAGTCCACATTGGTGCGCCGGAGTTGACTGTTGGCTTCCCGCAGCTCCTCGTTCAGCTGCTGCACTTGCTGGCGGGCCCGCACCTGCTCGGTGACCTCGACCCCGATGTTGATCACGCCCACAATCGCGCCCGTTTCCTCGCGCCAAGGCTGGTAGGTATGATGATAATAGCCGTGGTCGGACTGGCCGGTTTGAGCGCGGTGGAACGTAATCGGCATTTCGTTGAACACCAAAGTTTCGCCTTGCAGGACGCGCGCATACAACGCTTCAAAGCCCTGGCCATTGAGGGCTGGCAGGGCCTGCCGAATGGGGTGCCCGATCACTTGCGCCGGGGTACTGCCCACCAGCGCGGCCCCGCGCTGGTTGAGTAGCTCCACAACGGCCTGCGGGCCGCGCATCAAGCAAATCGCCACCGGGGCCTGCTCGAAGATATGGCGCAGGTAGTGTTGCTGCGCTTCGGCGGCTTGCCGGGCTGCTTCTACCTCGCGGGTGCGCGCCAGCACCCGGGCTTCCAACTCGTCGTTGAGTTGCTCGCCCTGCTGGCGGGCCCGTACCAGCGCCGTGACATCGTAGGAGAAATCCAGCAGCCCATAGATGTTTCCCTCGGCATCACGCAGCGGGTGCAAAAAGAAATCCAGATAGAGTTGCTGTGGCTGGCCCGTACCCTGGCCGTCAAGCCAGAGTTCCTGCTCGGGCAGATGATACGGCTCGCCGGAGTGGTAAACGTGGTCGAAGACCGCCAGTATCCCCTGCGCGGCCACTTCCGGCAACACCTCCCGAATGGGCTGGCCCAGGTAGCGGCGACTCGGCAGCGGCTTCGTATAGCGAGTATTGACAAAGTCATAGACGTAGTCGGGTCCGCGGTAGGTGGCGATCTGGGCGGGCAAGTGGAGCAGCACCTCTTGCAGGTGAGAGCGCTGCGCCTCGAGCGCGGCCAGCGCCTGCTGCTCCCGGGCCTGACTCAGGCGCAATGCGGTGGCGGCCTGGGTCTGGGCCGTCACGTCCGTTACGCTGTGCAGCAGGGCTTGGATCATGCCTTGCGCATCGCGGATGGGAGTGGTGAGCAACTGCCAGTAGCGTTCCACTCGCGCGCCCGTGGTGGGCTCAATTAGAGGGTAGTGCTGCACGGGCATTTGGTGGGGCTGGCCCGTGGAAAGCACCTGCTGCAAAGAAACCCGCAGATTGGTAATCGTCTCTTCTTCCGGGGTGCCCAGCGCGCCACCAAACGCGTCGAACAGGTCTTGGCCGACGAGCTGCTGGCGCGTGGTAAAGAAGCTCGTTAGGTAGGCGTCGCTAACGGCTTCGATGACCAGGGCCGGGGTAAGCAGCAGATAAGCGCCGGGTAAGGCGTTGAAGACGGCGAGCAAGTCAACAGAACTAGGCATAGGCGCACGGGAAGAAGAATATCGGCGGTGGGCGGGGATTGTCCGCAAGCGGCAAACCGGTTGAGCGGGCGCGGCGGGCCGGTTTGCTTCCGGACGCCGGGTTGACCGGCTAAGGAGCGCGCGGCGACCTCCGCGTCCAGCAACAGGTCCTAGTTCATCCTCAAAGTAACGGTCGATTCGTAAATGTCCAAGCCTGCTTCTTGGCAATGCTCTGCGCCACCACGGCTAGGGGCGCCAGAGGTACCAGCAGCAAAAGATAACCAGCTAGCTTTATGAGACGGGCTTTTTCTTTTTAGAGTCTCTGCATTCCGGCGCAAGTTGCAGCTAGGAGGCGGGATGCGGAACCGAATAAACAGCGTGAAGTAATCAAAGAAGAGGTTCGCGCGCTTTCCCGCCAGAGCATAACTTATGATGGCGTATTCAAGGGCTTTTGCTTGGTAGGATCGAAAGGACGCTGCTTTTTCGGGCGGCAACATCCTCTCGACCCAAACAGGAAGAGGACGCAAACTTTTGGTAAGCGCTACTTCCAGAAGCTCTAGCCATATTTCCTCCCTACTGCCGGAAGACAAAGCTCTTTTCCCATCGAAACCGCGCCTTCAACGCTTAGGCAACCCGCCTTACTTATTGCCGACATGGAATATTCAATTGGGCAAGCGCAGCCGGGTGATGTTCTTCCCTACCACCTGCTCCTGCTAGCGGATGAAAACCCGCTTCTTATTGAGCAATATTTGCCGCGCAGTCTCGTGTACGTAGTACACGTTAACGGCCAAGCGCAGGGCATCTGTTTGTTGGAACCGCGGGGTGAGCACGGCGAGATCGTCAGCATTGCCGTTGAACCGAGTTATCAGGGTCGAGGATTGGGTCGAGCCCTATTGCGCCACGTGACGGCGCAAAGCCGGCAACTCGGCCTCCAGCAGTTGCTGATAAAAACCGGCAATTCAGGCATCGGACAGATAGCACTTTATCAGCAGGAAGGCTTCGAGCTAGTCGGACTCAACCTTAACTACTTCCTGCATGCTTATCCGCAGCCCATCTGGGAAAATAACATACAGTGCAAGCACCAACTCGTGTTCGAGTTACGGCTGTGAGTGGCGACGAGGCGTGTCGAACAATAGCCCTGCTCTTTCGCGCACCTTACCCGGGTTGCTGTTCACCCGGCATGGTACCTAAATGGGTTATTCGCATTCCTCCCTCTCCCCCTCTTTATCGAAGCCGATAAAGCATTTACCAAGTGTCGTGGGCGTCAGTCAGCGTGCTGCCGCACCATTCACGTACTCATAATAAGTCCTTTGCTCCTTAGCCCGATGGGTAACCGGAAATGGTCATAGCCGGGGACGCCCTGTTCAGGAGGAGCGGTTAGTCTTTTCCAACCCGCACCCCGGCCCAGTTAACTTGTGCCTGAAGTACGGACAGGTCGGTTGGGTGCACCCAACCGACCTGTCCGTATTCTGGGAACGCCGATGGACCCTTGCTAACCAGGAACAAGGCGGTAGTCAGCGGGTGTCTTCTCCAAGGTGGCAATGCTGATGTGGGGCCAGACGGCGCGCTCGGGGAATTCATCCTGGCGGGAATGGAAAAAGTGAAGCATGACGACTTGGGAGTATTGCAGCCGCAGCCGGGGATTTCCCCGGGCGTCCTTCTCGGCTAGTTCCTAGATCCAAAAGGTGGACTTCATACTGACCGGCTCGGCCTCGCGCACCGAGAAAGGCGCATTGGTTATTCCAGCCCGCTTCCGAGTCGTGTCAACACTCAACGTGGTAGTCCGAACTATATTCACGCCCTGGTTGGCGAAACGAAGAATCTGGTTCATGTCCGCCGGATTGAATCCAGGAAACCCCGGAATCCCGCCGGCGTTTCCCATAAACGGATGGGCGATGTAATGCTTGTACGGCTCCAGATACGGGTCGGGAGCAGTGGCATCCCGGAAGTCGTAGTCTGCCGTCAGAACGTTCTCAAAGCGGCCCGCAGGCAGCCCACTTAGCGGTGGAATTGCCGGCATACCTTTGTGAACCGCTGAGGTGCCCAGGGCCAGGACGGAATTGCCGTGCGGAATCGAGGCAAGTCGGGCGACATCGAGTTCCACTTCCGTCACGTTGTTTCCCTGGATGTGGTCCTCTTTAACCCGGCGATTCTTATCGTACAACCATAAACCTGGTTCGTGGTGGATTGGCAGGCCGGATAACCCCGCGAGACCGCCGCTATCGGGTCGGTCTTGGGCTTCCACTTGGGTGATCTTCTGTTGGTAGTCCAGGGTGACCACGAACTGGTCGAAATCGGGTTCGCCGGGCCGCGACAGACCACGATTAGGCATATCATCGTCGACAAAGGAGAAGATTAACTCTTCGTTGTACTGATTCATCAGCACGCGAAATTTAAATCCTGCTGGCGGCGCGGGCGCGTGCTGGTACGGGAGGGCAATCATGTTCCACCCCCTTGCCCCGGCCGGTCCAGACACCAGGCAGTTGGGTGAGGGGTCCTAGGTCTTGAGGCGAGGGGACTCCTCGATCAGTGAATCTTTCTGGCGGCTTGGGCAGCGGGACATCCGCAAACACACGGGTCCGGCGGTCGGGTCTAGTAGAGCTATCCATACGGGTCCTCCTTATGCTACTACCAATAGCGATAATATATTAAATATATAATACTATATATTTAAATCCGAAGGAATGACCTCGCCCGATATGCCCATAGTAGACCGAGCCGGGAACACAATGGTGCTGTTCAGGCTTGGCGTTAAGCATGCTTGCTCCCATAAGCAGGCACTGATAGGGCTTTTTAGCCAACAATTACCGCGAATTAGGGACGGCACTTGCTTCCGCACTTTACGGCGGCACACTCGGAAATTAGTTTCTCTCATGGCTACTACAATGCCGAACGCAGGTCTTCTGCCCCCGCTTAACTGGCGCCTGAGCACTTTGCAGCTTTTTTCAACCGCTGTTTCACCTTTGCGTGCCGTAGCCAAACCACCTCAAACATCCTCCAAAAGGTGGGGATAAGATAGGAGCCCCCCTCCTACCCTATCTCCATTCGGTTGGGTTGCGAGAAGCCAGGCTTGAAAATTATTTGCCATATCTAGTTAGCTCGAAGTTTGAGTTCTTGTTGCCACGCACCGTATTCCTGGTTTGTAGTAGGAAGCTGCTAAACGTACCTAGCGCGAGCCTTGGGGAAAGGCAAGTCAAACCTGGGAGCAATAAGCTAAGTCGGCTTATAGGTTTGGCAGTTTTTTGCGCAGCTTCTCTTTTGCTTTAGCTGGTAATTCCCGGTCGGCTTCCGGCTTGCCCTGGAAGAAAGCATTTAATGCTTCTTCCAGAATGTCTTGAATTTCCATGCCCCCCAGCATTCGAACTGCTTTAAGCGCAGGAAGGTCTCGGGGGTCAGTTGATTGGTAAAGGGGATCTTTATTCCGGCTACCGGCTGCTCTACCGGGGTTGGAGGGGTTGCCGCCGGTAAATCATAGATGAGTTCGTCCGCTGCTTGGGCGGGCACAGCAGACGCCTTGGCCATATTGGCAATCATGTTCACCTTTGCCATAAATACAGTATTTATTGTGTTGGTGATATTTATTTACGGGACAGAGTACTGAGTATCTCCTCGGTTAGCTGCTTGTAGTCAGCCGAGCCGTTGGATTGCGGCGCCCACGCGTAAATACTCTGCCGCATACTTTGCGATTCCGGCAAGGCCACGTTTTCCCGAATGGTGGTCTGCATGATTAAAGGGCCCAGGATGGGATCTTCTTTCAACTGCTGGACCACTTGGTGGTGCAGCGCGCGCCGGTAAGTTGGTGCGTACTCGGTAAAGAAGATACCACCAACGCGTAGTTTCGGGTTGAAGTTCTTTTGTAGGCGTGCACACATATCCAATAAGGCGGTCATGCCCTCATTGCCGAAGAATTCCGGGTGCAGCGGAATGTAGACCGCTTCACTGGCCACTAAGGAGGCCACGGTCAGGGCGGCGAGGGAGGGCGGCGTGTCGATGATCACGTAATCAACGGCTTTGAGCGTGGCCAGCTGCTCGCGCAAAAAGAAAACGTAGTCCGGCTGCGTACCGAAAATCTTTTCCTGCTGCGCCAGCGTACGCTCCGCCCTTACTAGCTGAAGTGTGGCGCTGACTCTGAATAGGGCTTGGGAGAGTTGAATCCGCTCACCAAGAACCTCCCCTATGTGCGGGGTGTCAGCCGGTACATCAAACGTTTTGCTGGCATTGGCTTGCGGGTCGCAATCGAGTAATACCACTTGGTGGCCCGTATTCGCCAACGTATGTGCCACTGATAGAGCAGAGGTTGTTTTACCAACCCCTCCTTTATTGTTAGCGAACGTGATAATGTGCATGCTCTGAAAGGGTAAAGAGTGAAAAGCGAGTAAACATAACCTGGATGACCAATATAGCCAATATGTATTTATTATAAAGATCATAAATACTTTCAATATATAAATTATGTACTGACTATATGGTTTGTAAATGTAGTATTTATGATAAATATATATTGTTCATAAATATAAAATACAGAGGACGGGCTTTACGCTGGAATAAAGGCTAGTGGTCGCAAGCGACCCGTGTATATATCTGAATTGCCCTGCTGCGGGCGCGTCAGCCAGCTTAACTTGTGCAACCTGTAACCCTTTAGTCCGCCATATGAGCACGAGAAAGATTCGCATCATGGCACACGTCTCCCTGGACGGCGTGATCCAGCACGAAGACGGCGACGGCTTCGCGCACGGCAACTGGACTACTCCCTATCGTACCCCGGCGGGGTTAGCGGCCGTCGTCGCGGCCCAGGGTACTCACTCCGGTCTGCTGCTCGGCCGCCACACCTACGATGCCTGGGCCACCTTTAGGCCCAAGGCCGGCAATAGTGCGATAGCCAATAGTCTGAACGCGGCGATGAAATACGTCGCTATCCACCGGCCAGATAGCCTTCAATGGGGGCCGGTCGCGGACTTAGGCGCGGACATCCTGACGATTATTAGCGACCTTAAGGCCACGGGGGACCGGGCTTGCCCGTCTAGGGCAGTTCCACGCTCACGTCCGTCTTGCTCGAGCAGGGCTTGGTCGACGAAGTACTACTACTGGTTTACCCGGCTTTGCTGGGCCGGGGCAAACGCTTTTTTCGGAAACGGACGCTCCGCGCGAACTCGCGCTAGTCAGCACGTAGGCGACGGCCACGGGCGTGCTTCTCAACACGTACCGGCACGTGGGAGCGTTGCGACGCCAAGACCATTAGCGGACAGTGTCTGCCACTAAGTAGTGAGGGAACAGATGGACGACGATACGCTCCTGAATGATACTTCACTGTTATTGGCGAGGCAGTGGCAACCGGACCCTTAGCCCGTACCCTACATACCCATCCCATAAGCACGTCTTCGATACCCTCTTACCGCGGATAGAATAATGCACTGAATTGCTTCAGAAACAGCTCAAAGGCACACTTTTTTATTGTTCATATTTATTATACGTATGATAAATATGAACAATAACAGAGCAACACTTCCAAGAGAAACGCCTTAGTCTTACATCGGTGATGATGCCCATCGCTTAAAGCATAAACTCTTTATCTCCGTCTGCGTCAAGTTCAGGATGGAGAACAGGGCCAGCGGCAGGGTAGGGGAGGCCTCACCCGGGCCCGTGCTCAGGTTGCAGGTCAGCACGGGTCGGCTTCTATGTCCACTAAAAACGAGTACAGCCGCCCATCGGCCGTGACCATGCAGGCCTTTCTCAAAGCTATGCTTTCGCGCTTAATAGATCGTCGATTTGCCGAGCAAGTGGACGATGAGCCCCCCGTCACAATAAACGCGAGGCCAATAAGGATCATCATTTCGGGCACCTGTTAGTATACTACAATCCCAATCAGGGTAACTAACACACGGCCGACGGCCGACCAAATTGCATACGCCACACCTAATCGGCATGGTCAATAAGGTCAGGCCCAGGCATTAAAAAGTAACTCCGTACTAAGTACGGTCACCAAACTAGGGAGGAATTTAGAGAAGCCGTTCGAGGATCTAAGGGCAGAGGTAGCAATGGTTTCGCTGATACTACCGAGGGAGAGGAGCAACCCCTTCTCCATGTAAAAACAGGGTTCAACCCTACCTGACCGACGCAGGTAGGGTCGTGTTTTGGCAAGAGTAACTAAGAAATAAGGCCTCATTATCAGCATAGCTAGTGTGCTTTGTAAACCCAAGTGCGTTGGTGCCTTCTTGGGGTGTTTTAGTAGCAGGATAACATGATGTAGCAGCTGTTGTGAAATTGGGGCGCATAGGAGGGTGATTTAACAGGGCAAGCCGCGCGGAGAGGCGGAAATCGCCGACGTAGAGAGGTACCTCTTTGCTGACTTCAGTAAGGCTGCTTGTTAGGTTTGCCGACAATAGCTGTTGTAAGGGTGCTTTGGTAGCACCCTCTTACCGTACCGGTTGCTATCTAACGCCCGGGCTAGCATGAGTTGCAATATATTTTTCGAGCCTTCACAGGGTGGTTTGGTAGCACCCACATAAGGGGAACCCCTGAGGGTGTTTTAGTAGCAACCTTAAGAATACGCGCTATTATGCCCTTTGCGTCCCACTCCTTGAGGGTGTTTTGGTAGCACTTATATACTAAGAGCTCCCCACAAAATAGCACAAGGTTGTTTTGGTAGCACCCCCCTTTTTGTTGCTAAACCCAGCAGAAGCTCCTTGATTTGCGTAATTTCAAAACTTAAGCCCTAAAATGCCTCACAGACAGCCTCTTAAAGTACAAAAAGGCACAAATTTTTTATTTGTTTATGCTTTTTTATGCCTTTAAAGCTCAGGAAGGGGTGCTACCAAAACACCCCTTCCTTAAAATCAGACTAGTCTTTTTATTTCTTTACTTTCTTATTTAGTTAAGAACGGCATAAGTATTTGATTTTCATAATTATAGGCGTCCTATCTGCTACCAAAACAACCTGCTAATGCTACTAAAACAACCTAGCCCTGCTACCAAAACAACTTGTTGCTGCTACAATAACAACCTGTGACTGCCCTACCTGCTACCAAAACACCCTTAGGATGCTAACCATGGATGAGATGTCGAAAGGTGCTACTAAATCGAATTCGCTCAAGGCGCTGCAACCGGAATCGGAAGTAGCTGTCGTTTCCGTACGAGTTGACCCCGAGGCATTTATCAAGCAGCATAACGCGCTGATCAACGCTTCCTTCAATTTAATTACCTTGGAAATGCGGCTATTTGTGAGTTTACTAGCTCGCATCCGGCCGGAAGACGATTCGTTTCAGTACCATTTCGTGCACACCAAAGAGTTGATTCCCGAACGGAGCGGCGGCGCTATCTATCAGGAAGTGCGCCGAATGGTAGATTCGATTGGGGCGCAAATGCTGAAAATTGAGCGCTTAGTTGAAGACGAAGGCAAGCTCAAGCGCCGCAAGAACCCAAACTATGAAGTGATTCCGCTAATGGCACGAGTATACTATGATACTCAGGCGGGGGGGTAATTGCTTGTTTCAACCCGCTTATTATGCCCTACTTGCTGCGGTTGAAAGCCAACGGCAACTTCACTTCGGCACGCCTCAACCAAGTCCGTAAGATCAAGAATCCGTACGGCCACCGCATTTACTGGTGGTGCATGGAATGGGTAAATTTCGGTCGTACAGAGCGAACCATTGAACTGGACAAGCTTAAATTCATGCTGGGCATGACTAAGGGCGAATACGAGGGGCGTTTCAACAATTTTAACAGCAAGGTGTTGACCAAGGCCCAACAGGCATGCGCCGAAACGGACTTACCCTTTAGCTACCGCGTTAATCGGGAACGGGGAGTGCCGATCAGCATTACCTTCCATTTCCAGTTGGTGACGCACGAAGACCGGAGTGCTACCGAAACAACCTCCGAACAGGAGGTGGGGTTACCCTGGGAGGCGGCATTGCTTCGCGCGGGAATCGGTAAAGCGAGCCTACCTATTATTCGCGCCCAACTTGCCGCCCAGGAGTACGACGAAGGGTATCTGCACTACGTGCTGCGGATCACGGAAAAACAGCAGGCCCTAGGGAAAATCAAAAAGTCGGCGAAGGATTACCTCTACAAGGGCATCATCGAGAAGCACATGTTAACCGATTACCTGCACCAAGCACTTCCTGCCGTGCCGGCCAAGGTTTCGCCGGTTGTTGCCGCGCAGAGCCGACCTCGCGTAGTATTCCAGTACTGGGAAGTGGAGGGCTTCTATCAAGAAGAGCAGAAGATAAAGCGTAACGCGGAAACCTTTCCCGAATTTCTGGAGCGCAAATACTTAACCAAGGGGTTCCGGGTTGTTGAAGAGGGTAGCAAGAAGTTTGTTGTACGCGATGCTCAGTAAGCTTTCAACTGTCTTTTGCCTTTACCCACCTTGTTTGCTTGCGTTAGGTTAAACCTACAGCACTCGGCCCCGAATTGGCTACGTTTAGCCGCAACCAGGTAATAGAACTCTAATACCATTGCGACCGTAGCGGGCATTTTTACAAGCAATTGCGGTCAGCTATGGTATCGCAGTTAAGCTGCGGCCGCGAACAAAATAAGAACTGGCAACCTTAGACAAGTAGCCCATTGCCGCTTTCAAACTCGGTGAAGTGCGCGAGATGAACGACCAACCGGGACTCTTTGCCCAGGGGCAGAGCGAGCGGCTACTTTAGACGAGCATGTAGCGCAGGTGTGTCTCTCCAATGGGTTCGCGCTTGAGCAGCACAACGGGAGAAGCGGCTGCTTAATCACGGCTATAGAAGTTGCAGATTAGGAGTCAGTAGACCTAGTTGTTTTCAAGCCAGAGTCTACCCTAACAGAAAGTTGTTTTGTGCCAGTGCAGCATACTTCCAACTATAGTTTACGGGTAATTCTTGCTTAGCTAGATCGATAGGAGAGAGGACCCACGGTAGTTTCGTTGACCGACCTGCGAACATTAACGTGGATCTGGCTTTTTACGGCGGTTCAAGTAGAAGCTTACTGTTTCTTGCCGGAGCAGGGTGTAATTTTTCAGCAGTTTGCCAACTGCCTGCTTCATGAGAAACGCTTACTCGCCACTACTAGGAAACTGCCGATCCTGATAAGCAAGTACAGCCAAACGGTAAGTTAGCAGAACCCCTATGATTATAACCTTTTAAAGGAGGTTTTGCACTTTATTGAATAGCTGCTATCTTATATTTAGAACTCGCCCCTTTCGCTAGTCAAGCGTGCGAAGGGTGGGTTCCAACTACGAATCAGTCGAATCACAATACACTCGTTAGGCTGCCGGAGCGGCCTTGTTCTATCCGCCGGACTTCTGCATCTGCTTACCTCCCTACAGCTACCAGGCATGAATTCAAGCTTTACTCCTTTAAACCGGCCGGCGCGGGCGGCTTTTATTCGGCGCCCTAGTGCCTTAATACCCTCCCTGGCTGGGTTGCTACTGGCCGGCCCGGTACAGGCACAAGCTCCGCTTGTTACCACCCTCTCGCCGGCTCGCAATGCCCACGCGGTGCCCCGCGCCACGGCCGTGGCCGTGCGCTTCTCGCAACCTCTGCGCAACACGGCCTCCACCCGGCAGGCTCTGCACGTCTTCGGCCAGCAAGTTGGCCGGAAGGCCGGCACGGCCGCAGTTAGCGACAGCACGCTGCGCTTTTTGCCAAACGTGGGGTTTAAACCCGGGGAATCAGTGTGGGTCACCGTTACGACGGGGGTGGAGAGCCAGGCCGGTAATACCTTGGCTCGCCCGCAGGTGTACCAGTTCACTGCCGCTACGGCCGCAGGCCCGGGTACCTTCAGTGGGGGCTCCGACGTGCTAGTGGGCAACACCCCGAGCAGCTTGGCCGTGGGCGATGTCGATGGGGATGGGGACCTGGATGTCCTTACGGTCAACTACCCCGGTACGGTGAGCGTGCGTCTCAACGAGGGGGCCGGAACGTACAGCGGCACCCAGGAAGTAGCCGTGGGCAGCAACCCGTACCGTCTGGCGATTGGCGACCTGGACGGCGACGGCGACCTGGACCTAGTCACCACTGCTATCGGGAGCAGCACGCTCAGCGTCCGGGTCAACAATGGGGAAGGTGTCTTCAGCGGTAATCAGCAGGTGCCCACCGGGGGGCTGAGCAACAACGACGTGGCTTTGGGCGACGTCGATGGGGATGGTGATCTGGACCTGGTGGCTGCCCATGACCGCCAAGCCGTGAGTGTGCGCCTCAACGATGGCCGGGGCTCGTTCGGTGGCACCCAAGAAGTCGTCATCGGGCCCGGTCAGCTGCGCGACGTGGCACTCGGTGATGCCGATCAGGACGGCGACCTAGATCTGTTCGTGCTCGATAACTCGAGCAGCCGAGTTCGCATTCGGTTCAACACGGGCCCGGGCATCTTTACGGGGAATCAGGAGGTAGCCGTGGACCAGGGCCCCAACAGCCTCGTGCTCGGCGACGTGGATGGGGACGGGGACCTGGATCTGCTGACGACCAGCTTCAACGACTACACCGTAAGTGTACGGGTCAACGGGGGCGCGGGCGCGTTCTCGGGCTCGCAAAACCTGGCCATGGGCAACCTGGTCACCGGCCTAACGCTCGGCGACGCGGACGGCGACGGCGACCTGGACGTGCTGGCCAGCAAAGCGAACCGCACCCTGGACGTACGCTTAAATAACGGTCGGGGAGTTTTTGGAAGCAGTCAGGAATCTTTTCTCGGGAACGGAACCTACCGCCTGGCCACCGGCGACGTGGACGGCGACGGCGACTTGGACGTGCTGACGACGTCCATGGCCGACGGCATCGGCCGCATAAACGTGCGTTTAAACCAGGTCCAACCCGCGCCCGTCATCACGCGCCTTACCCCCTCGGCGGGACCTACGGGTGCAAGCGTGATCATAACGGGTACCACTTTTAACGGCGTGACCAGTGTCACCTTCAACGGAATTCCAGCCGTCAATTTTCAAGTTAATTCCCCGACGCAGCTTACGGCTACGGTGCCCTTGGGCGCGACCACCGGCCCCGTCGTGGTTTATACTACGGCCGGGTCCAGCAACGGGGTGCTCTTCACCGTGAACCCACCCCTGCAAGTAACTTCGCTTAGCCCCGCACGCAATGCCGTGGCCGCCCCCCGGACTAGCAACGTGGCCGTAAGCTTCAACCAATTACTGGCCAACACCACCCCAACCCAACAAGCGCTGCGGGTATTCAGTCAGCAAGCCGGGGGCCAGCGGACGGGCACGGCTACTGTGAGCGGCAACCAGTTGGTGTTTCAACCAAGCGGCAGCTTCAAGCCGGGCGAAACGGTCCAAGTTACCCTGACGGGCACCGCGCAAAGTAGCACCGGGCTGCTAGCGAGTCCGCACGTGTTTCAATTCACGACGGCAACTACGCCGAGCGGGGCGCTGTTTAGCGGAGGAACTGATCCAGCCGTAGGAATCGGCCCCGTAGTAGTACTGACCGGCGATGTGGATGGCGACGGCAACCTCGACTTGCTCACCGCCAATCAAAACAGCAGCACGATCAGCGTGCTCCGCAACCAAGGTGCGGGCACTTTCGCCGGGCGGCAGGACTTGATTGCGGATCAGAACCCGCAGGCGGCCGCGCTGGCCGATCTGGATCAGGATGGCGACTTGGACTTACTCGTCACCAGTGCCCCCTTCCCGGCCCCTGGCTCTTCGGTGCGGGTCTGGCGTAACGATGGCCAAGGATCTTTCCGCGCGGAACAGCAGTTCGGGGTAGGCAATAGTCCGGTCGGCCTGGCCGTAGGCGACGTGGACGGCGATGGTGACCTCGACGTGTTCATCGCCAATGCCGCCAGTAATACAGTTAGTGTGCGCCTCAACAATGGTGCGGCTGTGTTCTCGGGCGGGCAGGAAGTGGAAGTTGGCGCCCAGCCCACTGCGGTCGTCACGGGCGACGTGGACGGGGACGGGGATCTGGATATACTCACCGCCAACCGCGGCAGCCGCTCAATCAGCGTGCGCTTCAATGAGGGTGGCTTCTTTTCATCGGTGGGACAGCAAGTGGCAGTGGGCGCTGACCCTATCAATTTAACGCTTGGCGACCTCGACGGCGACGGTGATTTAGACCTAGTCGCGGCGAATTATTTCGATAGCAGTTTAAGTGTGCGCTTCAACGACGGCACCGGTTTTTTCAGTGGGGGACAGCAGCTAGCGGTGGGCCCCTTGCCCCGCAGAGTGGTGCTGGGCGATATTGATGGCGACCAGGACCTGGATGTATTGACTGCTTTGATGGGGCTCAACAACTTGAAAGTGAGTGTCCAGCTCAACAACGGCCGGGGCAGCTTCCAGCTCCACCAGGAAGTGCCAGTGGACGTGCCGATCGGCTTAGCTCTCGGGGACGTGGACAACAACGGGACCCTGGATCTGCTCACCACGGCTTTCGGCAGTGACCAGGTAAGTGTGCGCCTAAACCAACGGGTGCTGGCGACGGCCAATGCGGCCGTGGCGGCGCAAGTCAGTTTATACCCTAATCCGGTGCAGCAAGACGTTGTGCAGCTGCGGATGCCGGCCCATTTAGTCCGGCCGGGGGCCGTGGTGCGCTTGTTCAACCCCCTGGGGCAACTTGTACGGGAACAAGCCTGGTCGGCTTCCCACCCCGAACTCTGGCTTGGACCGCTGTCGCCGGGTATCTACTCGGTGCACATGGCAACGCGTGAAGGGCCAGTAACCAAGCGGCTCGTGGTGCGCTAAGCGGGTTAACCTAGGTAGCTCAAACCGGCGGCCGAACTCCAACGAGGGTGGCTTTTCTTTCCTCCTTTCTCGTTGCCCGGGAACTACCAATCGGTAGCGCACAGGTAAAACAAGAAGGAGCAACGCACCAACGATGAACAACTGCTACCGGCAGTCAGCAACTGGCGCTTGGGAAGCAGGTTGAGGTTATGGTTGCCAGGAGTAAATCTTTCGTGTTCCCGTTAGAAAGCACTGCCCGGCTTACGCCAAGGCGATTGTCGGTTGCCGCTCCCGCTCGTATTCATGGGCTTCTAAGTGTACCAGAACTTGGTCCATACTTAGTTGTCCGCGCAGAAACGTTTCCAGTAACAGATGCTGGTAGGGAGTGGCCGTCAGAAAAGGCTGAGCGGGATATTGGAACGCAAAATAGATTGCCAAGCGGCGCGCCTGCTCGGCAGATAAGGAAGCGGTAGTAATAAGCACGAATAGCTAGGATAAGTACGGATACAAAGTTCTGCTGTCCGTAGTTACCGCACAAGCTGAACTACATTTATTGTGGTTTATACGTACTTAACTGCTATCAGAAACGCTTTCCTAGAAAGTCTGACTAGGAGTGGTTGAGTCATTATTTCGACTCCTGAATCATAGGGGCAGGCCTGCCCATAAGGGTCGCATAACTCTATCTTTTTTATAATTTTATTAATTTTATTGAACTATGTTAATAAAATGTCCCTTATATTTGTCGGAGCACTCTTACCAGCAGGAAAAGAGCGTAGAGGGGCAACGTTCAGGCTAGGACGTGGCCCCTCGTCTATTTTAGGGAAACCCTAAAGCAAGGGTAGTAGTGGGAAAAGTCCGAACCACACCACCGATCAGGCAGAAGCATGAACGATTGGGTAGGGAATAGGCAAGCCTAGTGTTAAGCAAGCGCAAGTTTAAGCATACCACAGATGGCTTGGCCGTGGTGCTGCCAACCTCAAAACCCAACGCTATTGCCTACGCGCTAAAGATTATGCCGGCCTAAATGCTAGTTGATGGAATTAAGTAAAACAGCTGTCCTTGCGGGCGTAGCGAAATAATCGCACCTGTTGAGCGCCATCGTACGAGTATGACTTCTTATTCAAACTCGCAAGGACAGCCGGTTTGACCTGTGATAGTATCTACTTAAAAGAATATCACTCTGAGTTGCCGGCTGGCCCTGCCGCTGGCGGCCCAGAACCAAGCCCCTCTGCAAAATACAACTGGTCGCTTTGGATAGTGAACCGGCCGACGTACACACGTCCACTTTTCGCCCGCTTAGGCCCCGGCACAGGGTCGCTGCCCCCACCAGGGCAACCCCGGCCAGGGTCGTTAAGACACCTGGTAGAGCCCATATCCTCCAGCGGGCAGCTGCAGACCTTGTCCCAATACTGAGCCGCTGACAATCGTCATTAAGCACTCCTCACTGGTCCTGGAAAACGAGAGTTGTCGTGTAGAATTCCAAGTGGGTAGTACGGGTCCCTTGCCCGCTCCCAGACCGCAGCGCTCGGGCCAGGCGCAGTAGCGTTCTTTCTGTTATTTCGGTAACTACCCTTTCCAAGAGGAACCGGCTAGTGGGCCGGTAGCCGTAGGAAAATGCGAGGGGAATGCGGCAGGGTCCGCGCTAAATCCTCATCTTTCGGCGGCCGCCTGCGGCCCACTAACGCCACTCCGCCCAGATGCACAACACACTTCGCGCTCGATTGCAGCAGGGAACTCCCGCCCTCGGCACGTTTGTCCAACTCGCGGGAACGACCATCATCGAATGCTTGGCCCTGGCCGGGCTCGACTATGTCGTCCTCGATCTGGAACATGGCCCCGGGAGCCTGGCGGGCGCCGCCGCGCAGATCCTGGCCGCCGAACGCCACCAGCTTACTCCGTTGGTGCGCGTGAAGGATGCCTCCCGCGCCTCCGTGATGAACCTACTCGACCAGGGCGCGCAGGGGCTTGTTATTCCCGCCGTCAAAACGGTGGACGAGGTCCGGCGTATCGTTCAATACGGCAAATACGCGCCGCTGGGCGAGCGCGGCTTTGGTCCGTCCCGAACCTCGGCCTTCACGTACTCGCCCGCGCTCCAAGACCTGGGGTCTTACCTGGAGAGCTGCAATCGCGAGACGCTACTGCTGCCCCAATGCGAAACCCGCGAGTGCCTGGAGCAAGTGGAAGAAATTGTGAATCTAGCGGGCGTGGATGGCCTGTTCATTGGGCCCTTTGATCTGTCCATCGCCCTGGGAGCGCCGGCTCAGTTCGAGGCCGACGTGGTGCAAGCTGCGTTGCAGCGCATCTTGGCCGCCTGCCAAACAGCAGGCAAATACTGCTTCATCTACGCCGATCGCACGCGGGCGCGGCAGCGATTTGCGCAAGGCTTCCATAGCGTGGCGACGAGTATGGACACCGTGGAGATTATCCGGGCGTTTCAGTTGCTCGTCCAAGACGTGCGAGGAGAAGAGCGTCTCTCACTGTAGAGGGAGTGGCAATTACCCGACGTTGTGTGTAAATAGGCTCCAGTAACCAGACGGGCAAGATACTACAGCACAACTTCCTTGTTGACTGCCAGCAGAGGCCCGTGGTTCAAGATTTTCGATGATGGGTTTTCCTGGTGAGAAGTTCAGCACTAGTCGGCACTTTTCGTTTCTTAGGAGATGGCTCTGCCTTCCTTAGTTGCTTTCACGCAACTTGGGGAATGCTCCTAGTTAACTCTCGTGCTGATAAAACAATGCCATGACACCACCGCCATTCAAGGAAACTCTTTTTCTTGTGTTGACAGTTGGGTTGACTTCCTGTAAGAAACAAGCAGAGAAAGACTTACCAGAAGCAAAGGGGAGGGAAGCAAAAATAACGTCTGCTCATCATCCCCAACTTATAAAAACCCAAGGCTCACAACCCGGGGACAATGTTAACAGCAGTATCCAAGACAAAGCAGGGAACCTGTGGTTTGGTACTACCAGCGAAGGCGTGTATAAATATGACGGAAAATCGTTTCGCCAATTCACGGTAACTCATGGCCTAAACAGCAACAGGATTTCCTGCCTTCTGGAAGATAAAGACGGCAAGATTTGGATCGGTACCGAAGCGGGAGTTTGTCTTTACGATGGGAAGACATTCGCTAAAGTCCAGCTTCCTTTACGGAAAAACCTGCCTCCCAACAAGGACCCTAACACGAATACTGTATTCAGTATCATGCAGGACAAGGGCGGCAAATTATGGTTCGCGACTAATGACGGTGTTTACACCTACGATGGCAAATCCTTTACCCCGTTTATAGGTAAGGAGGGGAGTGGTTTTTTGAGCGGTAACTATAGTGTAGAACGTACTCTAGAAGATAAAGCAGGTAACATTTGGTTTGGTGGCCGGACGAACAAAGGGGTGTTTCGTTACGATGGTAAAGCCATAACCAATTTCACAGTAGATGGTGACTCGTGGGCCTGGCCTGCTTTGCAGGATAAGCAAGGAAACATCTGGTTTAGCAGCTGGAAAGGAGCCTACCGTTATGATGGCAAATTATTTATAAAACTTGATGCCTTATCTACTGGCCCAATCAGTCCTATTACGCGAATTATCGAGGACAGGAAAGGTAATCTTTGGTTTGGTGGCGGTAGGCGAGGAGTTTGCCGATACGACGGAAAGTCGTTCACTTGTTTCACCACAAGAGACGGCTTAATTGATAATGATGTTTGGTCGATTTTGGAAGATAGAACGGGAAATATTTGGGTAGGTACCAGAAATACTGGTTTATCTCGGTACGATGGGAAAACCTTTACTAGTTTCTCGGAAAAGACTGTGTCTTTCTCAGTTAACAAGTAGAAGATTTATCTGCAGGAGCATGAAAATTGTCCTAACGGGTAGTTCCGGCCGCCTGGGGCGCGCCATCTACCACCAACTGGCTACTGAGCACGACGTGGTCGGTATCGACCGCATCCCCTTCGCTACCACGCAACTGGTGGCCGATTTCGTCGACGCGGATTTATTAGCCAATGTCCTGCAGGGAGCCGAGGCAGTTATTCATACCGCGGCCCTACATGCCCCGCACGTGGGCCTGGTGCCGGATAGCGAGTTCGAGCGCATAAATACTGAGGGTACTCGCCTTGTGCTGGCCGCCGCCCAGCTCATGGGCGTGCCGCGGCTGGTGTTTACCAGTACGACCGCCTTATTTGGGCAAGGCCTGGAGCAAGGTAGGGCAGCTTGGGTGACCGAGGACACCCCGCCGCGGCCCCGCAGCATTTACCATCGCACCAAACTGGCTGCCGAAGCCTTGCTGGAAGCGGCGGCGGGCCCTACGCTCGCAGTGCGCGTGCTGCGCATAGGGCGATGCTTTCCCGAAAGGGCGGACCAGATGGCACTCTACCGCCTCTCGCGGGGCTTGGATGTGCGCGATGCCGCCCGGGCCCATGTGGCGGCCCTACACAATGCAGGCCCTGCCTATCAGCGTTACATTATTTCGGGGCAGGTGCCCTTTAGGGAGGAGGACTGTGCCCGAGTGGCTACCAATCTGGAAGCGGTCCTGCAAGAGCGGGCGCCCGGGTAGTAGCAGCTTTTCGGACGCGCGGCTGGCGCGTGCCGGCCTCGCTTGACCGCATCTATGTGTCTACGCAGGCGGCGCGAGGCTTGGGGTGGGTGCCCCGCTATGGCGTAGACGAAGTCCTGGCTCAACTCGATTGCAGTAGGTTAGAGGTGTTGCCAGTTCCGAGTGTCAACGATTGATGGCCACCTGCAACCGCCTCAGGCCGGTTGCAGGTGGCCGGCGCTCCTCCGGCAAGGCGGATAACTAGGAGGCGGTATGCAATGCCAGCCCCTTCCACCGTAGAAGAAAACAAACAGCAGGAAGTAGGGGTGGTTATGCTTTGGAAAAGTGACGGTGTTATTCCCGCTATGTTTGGCTACTGGGTATCGTGTTTTGGTGAGTTCAAACTCCTAGTAGGGTGCCTAGGAAACGTCTCTCTACGATGCATCCACTTCGTTTCGGCCAGCTGAACCGACCAGAAAAGCGTGTCGAGTTGCTAGGACTGAACGAGAAAAATGGTGCCTTGGAAACGGCCTGGCCGCGTGCGCCTCTGCTGCGTGCCGCCTAGTAGGGCTTCGCATCATTAGCTGCAACGAGGTAAATTTCGCTCCATGCAAGGCGTGACGCCTAGGCCCTTGCTGCAAACACCCCTTACAAGTGGATGCCCCCTACTACCTAGCACTACTGTCGCATTGTTACTCCCTATACTATATCCGTAGACTCGTGTGAAGCCACTACTTTTTGGACACTTCTACTTTGCCACCTGCACCTCTTTAGAGTTATCAATGAGATTCCAGTCAACTAGGAGGTAGTTAGGGTCGAAGGCAGCCTGGGCAGGTTTATCTGGTACCGTCACGGTTAAGCTCTGCTGGCCGGATTCGATAAGATGTTTTTGCAGGTAAAGCAGCTTCCCTCTTTCCTTGCCCTCCTCTGCCGCCGCGAAGACGCCGATTTCCACCCACTCTTTCATCGGTAGCTTTGTCTCGGTGCCGGCGCTGTCCACGACCAGCTTGCGGGCCTGCAGGGTGAGCGTCACCTGCCAGGTGCCTTCCTTCAGGGGTTTGGCGGTGGCGGTTTCCGTCTTCAGCTCCCAAAAGGTGTTGGCTTGAAACAGGTCGTGCAGCAGTGGTTGGAGCGAGTCGGGCGTGGCCGTTTGCAGCTCTTGGTAAAGGTCCAGCGAGGTAGCGAAGGGACGCGTCCCGGGGCGATGATTCGAGAGCAACTCTCGGAGCGCTCCGTTGACCCGGTCCCGGCCTATGTATTGGCTCAGGGCGTACAGCGCCAAGGGACCTTTGCGGTAGTTCTGGTACCAATCGTCGGCTTGCAACAGCGGCTTGGCAGCGCGGGTGCGCGGGGTTTCATTTTCTTCCCGCAGGAAACGCAGCAGTGCCTGCAGGTGCTCGGCACCGTATTTGTCTTCCAGCACGCCCATGGCCGAGTACCACGCCAAACTTTCGCTAATTAGGCCGGCGCCCTCTACGTAGGCTTGTTTGAGCTGATTGCCCCACCACTGGTGCGCTACTTCGTGCGCTACCACGGCCGTCACCAGGTCAAAGCCCCGCTCGTCGGCCTTCGGGTTAAGCAGGAAAAAGCCTTCCTCCGCCGTGATGTTTATGGGCGCGGCGTGGTGGCCGAAGCCGTAGCTAGGATGGGTCACAAAACGTAGCTGCCGGTGCGGATAAGGCCCAAACTGCTTGGCGTAATAGTTTAGCGACGCCTGCGCGCTCCGGACCATGCGCGCCGGGTTCGCCGTCAGCCCCGGGGGATAGTAAATCTGGATGGCGACCTCTTGTTCCGGGCCGGCCGCCGGGTTGCGCCACTTCGCTTCCAGCACCGCGTAGCGGGCCGAGAAAAAGGCGTATTCGTTGCGGATGGGCGTCTCCGTGGCGTAGTGGAAGTAGCGCCGGCCCACGTTGGTCCAAGTCCGGCGCAAGGTGCCCGGCACCACCACCGTCTGGGCGGCATCCGTCCCCACGACGGCCTCGAAGCGGATTTGCTCGGGAAACGGGGCGTACCGGCGGGCCGCCCCGTCGTAGAGCGAGTAGGTGGCGGGCCGGGGAGGCAGGCCATACGCTTTCCGGGCGCCGGCCTCATCCAGCTCCCGGTAAGGTTGGTACCCGATGACTGGCAGCCACTCTAAATTCCGGAAGCTGGTAGCGTTGGTTGTTACTTGTGCTTCAGCGCCGTCGTTGGCAAAGCCTTGGGCGTGGTGCTTTACCTGAAAGCGCAGGCGCAGCGAGTCGCCCGGGGCCAGAGGGCGGGCGAGGGTGTACACGTAGTAGCCCTGCTCCGCGTCCCTGAGCACTGCCTTGGCTGTTTGGTCGAAGGTAATGGCGGTGGTTTCCACGCCCGCTCCCGTAGCCAGGTGAATAGAGTCGATGGGTGCCGGGCTGTGGTTCACCAGCCGATAAGTGCCCTCTATCGCCACTGCTCGCTGCTGGGGATAGATTTCCACTTGCAGCTTTACGCCGGTCAGCAGGGGCTGAGGGGCGTTCCGGTATTGGCGGTAGCGCTGCTCGTAGGTAGCGCGCTGGGCCGCGGTTTCGGCGGCCGATGCGTAGTCATGCAGCACGTTGGTGTTGTAGAAGATAAAGCCGCCAAGCAACAGGATGCCGGCCACCGCTGCCGCCGCAACCATGGCCGTGGGCCGCGTAAAGCGCCGACGAGCCAACTGCCGCCGCGCAACAAAACCAGCTTCCCGGCCCCGCACCCAGAACAGCCGCGCCCCTACGGCCAGCAGCAGCGCCCAGGCCCCCAGTACGCCTTAAACCACAGCCACGGCGCCAGGGTACGCCCGAAGCTGGCCATGTCGGTATACGTCCAGGGCGGGCTGGCGGCAAAGAGGAGGAGCTTGTGCTCGATGCCCAATTTTGGGGCATAGGCAATGAAGTCATAAGCTATCAGCGCCACCAGGTGAGCCACGAATTTCTGGTTGACCAGCACGTGCACCAGCAGGGCCAGCAAGGCGAAAAGCAGGCAGTCCACCGCCTGCAGACCCAAGAGCGTTTGCAGGTACAGCCCGATTTCAGGAGTAGCTCCCCCGAGGGCCACCTGCGCCACCACGCCGGCCGTCAGCAGGAAGGTTAGCCACGCCGTCAACACTAGGCTTAAAGCCAGAAATTGGCTTAGCAGCAGCACCCATTCCGGCACCGGCGCCGCGTTGGCAATTTCGCTCAAGCCGGTTTCCCGATCCCGCCATACCAACTCGCCGGCGTAGAAAATGGTGAGCAGGGCGATAAGGATCCAGAAAAACTTTGGTTCGGTCAGGGGAGCCGTTAGCAGTTGCACAATAAAATCGGTGCGGGCAGCAAGGGCGTGCCCCGGCCCTTCAGGTTGCCGCGGATAGTTAACCCGAACAGCAGGGCCAGGATAGCTAGCAGGGGCAAACCCGCCTTGCTTTGAGCGAGCTGCCGAAAGGCGTTCCCGGTGAGGAGGCGCAACTGGCTCAGCTGCGTGGCCACGCCATACGATCCCCTGACCGGGGCAGCGCTTCCCCGGCTCCCCACTTCAACTGCTCCCGGGCGGGCAGCACGGGTAGCTGCTTGCCCGGTTTCTGTTTTGGGCGGGTTTCGGGCAATACCAGCTGAAACCGGAAGTACGTAAATGCCAGCAGGCCGAGCGAGGCGCCGAGCCACAACAAGCGGTTGGCGAGAAAAAAGCCCTCCGGCAAAACCAGGCGCGTATTTCGCTCCAGTGGGCTCCACTTGGTTAAATAGCTCATCACCGGAGTAAATCCCATGGGGTCCACCAGATGAGGCCATTCCCCTGCTGCAGCACCAAGCCGAGAAGGTAGGCCGTCGCCCAGAGAGCCGTAGCGCCCAGATAACTGCCCATAATCCGGCGGCTGAGCGCCGCCCCCGAAAATTGCGTGGCCGTGGCAAAAAAGGCGTTGGGCAAGAGGATAAAGCAACAGACACTCAGGTAAGACGCCGTTCGGAACGGTCCCAGCAGCTCGGCTTCTATCCCGGAGAAGTACATGGCCAGCAGTATGCCCAGCGGAACGGCGAGCAGGAGTAGGCTATTGAGGGCCAAGGCGGCCACAAACCGCCCGCCCAGGTAGGCGGCCTTGCTGGCGGGGTGGTATAAGTGAGTGAATGCATCCGGGTCTGCACGTCGCGGGCGGCCGCCTCGCCCGCCACGGAGGCCCCGACCACCAACCAAAAACCGCTGCAGATAACCGCCACCGACGCCATGACGATGGGTGCATTAACTAAAAAGTACCCGTCCGCGCATCGGAGGCATAATTGGCCGTGACAATCAGAAACGCGAGGACCAGGAGTGCCCGAAGTAGAGCCAGGTGGTGACTTGGCGCAGCTGGTAGCGGAATTCCAGCGCAAAAATGGTTTGGAACTTCATGGCGCTACCCCTTCCGCTTTCAACTGCTCACGGGCCGGGCCGAAGCAGCCCGTCAGGGCACTGAAATACACATCCTTTAAATCCGGCTCCACCGGTTCAAACCCGTTGCCGGGGCTTTCCGGGCAGTACACGTGTACCAGGATGCGGCCACTGAGTAGTTTAGCCGAGATAATCTGGTGCTCCTGCTCCAGCGCAGGCAGAGCCTGTTTATCGGTCAGCTGGCGCCAGATGCGCCCTCTCAGCGCGGCTACGGCCTCCAGCGGCTCGGCTTCGAGCAGAATGTGGCCCTGGTTGATGATGGCCATGTGGGTGCACAGTTCAGCGACGTCCTCCACGATGTGGGTGGAGAGGATGACCACGCTGTTTTCACCTAGTTCGCTGAGTAGGTTAAGAAATCGTACCCGCTCGACGGGGTCCAAACCGGCCGTAGGCTCGTCCACAATCAGCAACTGGGGGTTGCCTAGCAAGGCCACGGCCACGCCAAAGCGCTGGCGCATGCCCCGGAATAGCCGCCCAGCTTCTGTTGGCGCTGGTCCCAGAGGTTGGTTTGTTTAAGCAAAGCCTCGGTTGTTTTCTTGCGCTGGGCCCGGTTGGTGATGCCTTTGAGCACCGCGAAGTAGTCGAGCAGTTCCTCGGCGCTGGCTTTGGGGTACACGCCGAACTCCTGGGGCAGGTAGCCCAGCGTCTGGCGCACCGCTTCCTTCTGGTTTACCACGTCGAGGTCGCCTAAAAACAGCTGCCCGGTATCGGGCTCCTGCAGGGTGGCCAGCGTGCGCATCAGAGTTGATTTGCCGGCGCCGTTGGGACCGAGCAGCCCATACATGCCCGGCGGAATGTCTAGCGACACATCATGCAAGGCCTGCACGCCATTCGCGTACCGTTTAGAGACATTGCGGATGGAGAGGCCCAACGGGTGCTTTCCCATTTCTATCGGATTTACTTCAATGAATTGATTGAATTCAGAGAAGCGCAGCACTTGGTTTAGTGCTTGCTTACTCTGTTGCAAAACGAAGCAATAGTTGCCGAATCGGAATGCGAAAACCGATATGCTGATGCGGTAAAGCAATCTGCCAAACCGGGCATTGCGTCCGCCAACGCCCTGGCCGGCTCCTTTTCCTATCTCGTAGATTGAGGTTGGTATCTGGTCGAGACGGTGGCTCGGGCAGGGCAGGAAAAGCCACCTTTGTGCTATGGAACGCGTCCGAAAAATCTTCCGGCTAACTCACCTATTCGTCTGGGTTTTATTTACCTGGTTAATTGGCCTGCAACTAGAGAGTGACCACGAGGTCCACTGGCGGAGCACCACCGCAGGGTTTATAGCGACCTGTTTATACGTGTTTTACGCCCATTTCTATCTGCTTACTCGCTGGGCGGGCAAGAGAAACAGAAAAGGCTATTGGCTTAGCTTGGCAGGAATCGTGGTTACCGGGCCCTTGCCTTTTTTGCTTTTCCACCAGAAACCGTTTGATGCTGGGTATTACTTCATGCACCTGTTCACGGTGGTTATCTTTCTCTTCCTGAGCTGGCTGGCCCGGGTCACCGAGAATCTAGTCCTTAATACCATCCGGAAAGAGCAGCTGGAAAAGCAGGCGGTGGAGGCCGAACTGTATTACCTGAAGTCGCAGATCAACCCGCACTTCCTGTTCAATACCCTCAACAACATCCACACGCTGGTGTATAAGCAAGCCCCGCGGCCCGGAGGCGGTCATGCATTTGGCCTCGTTGATGCGCTACATGATCTATGAGTCGAATGCGGCTACCGTCCCGCTGGCCAGAGAAATAAACTATTTGCGGGACTATGTGAGTTTGCAGCAGCTCCGCTACAAAAACAGTCCGGTAGTAGACCTCCAGATAGTGGGGCAGCCAGCCGCCTGCCACATTGCCCCGTTGCTGTTTATTCACCTGCTCGAAAACGCCTACAAACACAGCCCGCCCGCTTAGAACCAGGCGACGTGAAGGTCAAAGTAGAAGTTAAAGAAGATGCCCTGACCTTCAGCGTGCAGAATCCCATAAGAAAAAACGCGGCTACCCCGCTGGAGGAGCCTGGCGGCATAGGCTTGCCGAATGTCCGGAAAAGGCTGTCCTTGTTATACCCCGACCAGCATACGTTGGCCATTCAGACCACCGGCGACACCTTTAAGGTCCTGCTTTCCATCCACGGTCTTCACATACAGGCACATGAAAGACAAGCTCACTTGCTGCATTATTGAGGACGAGCCCCTGGCTCAGGAAATGCTGGAAGAATACATTCGGAAAGTAGCGTTTCTGGAGTTGAAAGGGTCCTTTGTGAGTCCCCTGGAGGCTGCTGGTTATTTAGCGGAAGACAAACCCGATCTGCTGTTTCTCGACATCAACCTGCCGGATCTGGACGGGCTCAGTTTTATCCCGATGCTAAACCCTAAACCCCTGATTATCCTCACCACCGCTTACGACCAGTATGCGCTGCGGGCGTACGACCTAGAGGTGAAGGACTACCTGCTGAAGCCCTTCACGTTCGAACGGTTCTACAAAGCCGTTTTGCGCCTCTACCGGGAACAAAGCCCCCGGCAAACCCTGGAAAAGAAGATAGAAAAAGCGGAAACCAAATCGGAGCCGGAGTATATTTTTCTTAAGGTGGGCCACCGCATTCAGAAAGTAGCTACCCGCGACATTCTCTTCGTGGAGGGAATGAAAGATTATTTACGGATTCATACCCGGGAAGAAAAGATTATGACGCTCATCAGCTTTACCAAACTGGAAGAGCTGCTGCCCACCCAGGATTTTGTTCGTGTGCACCGGTCCTTTCTGGTTGCCATCAACAAAATCGACCACATCGAGAAAAACCGAATTCAGATTGCCGATCAACTTATCCCCATCAGCGACACCTATGCCGAGGCTTTTTATAAAATGCTGAAGGGGTTGCCGTAAGGTGCGTTTGGAGCGATAATTGAACGGAGCTGCGAACAGAACGACTGGGCTCTCGAGTTTACGAGAAAAGGCTTCATAAGCCGGCTGGCCAAGGCAAGAACTAGAAGGCATTTAGGGGCTGACCCACGACGCAACGAAAGCAGGACACTACTGGTACCTCGCCCTTAATAGCTGGTTACGTGAAAGGCTACTGCTGTTTGGATAGATCCTTGAGTTCGATATGGCGAAAATCAACCGGCTGTCCTTCGCTTTGCAGGGCAATAAAACCGCTCGTTAACAGCTTGCCATCCTGTTTTATCGCCGGATCGAAGCGATTGACGACTCCGCCCCAATCTGCGGCTTGGCATAGCGCAGCACGGTATCGCCATTGATGATATGGATGACGCGCGAATCGCTTAACACCATCAGCTCGGCTTTAACCCACTGATCTCCATCATAGGTTTTCGAGCTTGAGTCGAGGCAGTGCTGCTCCTCGAGGTGGCCCTGGTAGACGACGTGGGTACCCGGCGAACACATATTGCCAGTGGGCCGCGGCTTGCCATCCCCCAGCCCGCCTAAAAATTGAAATTCCACCGAAATGGGCCAATCCTGTTCTTTCGGCATCGTGCGCGGATCCTGCGAATGGAACATGACGCCACTGTTGCGAAGCGTGTAACTAGGGGCTCCCTGCTGCAACGCTCCCACAAAGCGGTACTCCAATTTGAGATGATAAGTGGAAAAGGGGACTTTGTAATACAAGTGACCAAATTGGTCGTTGAAATCTCCGTACTCATCATAGCGCACCTTGATCATTCCGTCCTCGGCTCGGAACGTATGACCAAAGTTCTCGCCCACGTTGTGATGCTGGATTTTTACCACCCAATCCGTCAGATCCTGGCCGTTGAAGAGCGGCATCCATTCCGCCTTATCTCGTGACAGCTTACCCGAGCTACAACTGGTTAGAGCCAGCAGCGCCAAAATCGAAAGGGTGACTTTTCGCATTAGCAGTAAGTAAAGGGGAAAGAAGGCAGTAAAATAGCCGGCTTATCACAGGCGGGAAGAGGCTGGATGCCGCCCCGGTAAATTGCGTTTACGGTTTGAGGCAGTGGTAATATAGGAGGTAATATTCGGTTGGGGTAGCGGGCGGCTATGCTTGTCCAGGAAAAATTGACTACACGAGTAGTGCAGGGGCAAGGAGCGGCGCAAGAAATAAACTTAGCGCCGGAGCACGGCCTTTTTAGCGCAAGAAACAGTTACGGTTTTATAAGGAAGGCTTGCTTAGCGCCCTAACGAAGAGCAGACCCCACAACGCCTTGACCTTTTGGTGATAGGGCATTGTGGGGTCTGCTAGGAACTGCGGCCTCGACCTGCTGCGGGAGGTGCTGGGTGGCAAATGAAAGATGAGCCTGCTCTATTTCGTTAAGCAAGACCTACGCCGACCGAGCCAGTTGCACCGACAGCTGCCCGATGCCACCCGCCGCGTACTGAACCTGCAACTCAGGCAGTTGGTCGCCCATGAACTGCTGCGGAAACAGGATTTAACGCAGCGACTTCGGCACGTCGAATATGACCTCACGGAACTGGGCGAGTCGCTGATACCCTTGCTTGTGTCCCTAAGTGAATGGGGCGATACGCACCAAAACCACTTACGGCCCGTCATCAGGCAGGAACTCGCCCTTGAGTTAAAGCAAGCTGGCTGACTAGGACCTGGCTCGGTAGCAATGCCTGGCAGCGGGGTGAATCATTGTTCACTCGCTGCTTATGTCTGGACAGCCGGGTCATCGATGGGTTTTTCCAGAAAGCACTTCAACTGGCTGCCCAAAATGTGCTGCCAGCCGGTCTCGAACCGGCGGCGGGCAAAGTGAGGATCGGGGGGAAAGCTGGCCAGGCCCGTGTGCGTGAGCGTGAGCCGGGTGGCCGTTCCTTCGGGCTCCAACTCAAAGGTGACCTCCGAGCTACCGGGGTACCCCGTATAGCACCAGCTGTGGGCCAGCTTCTGGCCCGCGACTACTTGCGTCACCCGCCACTGCTTCTGGTACGCCGAGCCGTCATCGGCAAATTCGAACACGACCCCCACTGCGGGCTCCATGCGCTGCACTTGCGGGAAATACCACGCGCGCAGGCGGCGCGCATCCGTTAAAGCGGCCCACACGTCGGCCAAGGAGGCCTGGTACGTCTGCTCTATTACAAAGGGCTTATCCATGATTTTCGGCGGCGCTAGCTAGGCGCGGATGTAGGAGACAAGGCCCGTTGGGTCGTGCTGCCTGAGTTATGCTACCGGCCGGGTTGCCTAGTAGACAGGGGCAAAGATCCGGCCTTGTTGCAGTAACCCGCTAGGACAAAAGCCGCTAGAATTAGGACTTTCCTACCCGCTGGCGGTAGGCCAGCGGCGACATCCCGGTGTGTTTCTTGAAAAGCCGGCTGAAATAAGAAGCGTCGGCCAGGCCCACCGCGGCGGCCACTTCGCTTACGGGCCAACTACTCTGGCTGAGCAGCACCTTGGCCTCCAGCACGAGGGTTTCCTCTATCCACCGGGTGGGGGTTTTGCCGGTGACCATCCGCACAGTTTTGGTAAGGTGCTTAGGCGTGACGTGCAACTGGTCGGCGTAGTCCCGCACTTGAGGCAGGGAGCTGAAGTTCGTGGCCACCAAGCGCTTGAAACGGTTCGTGAGGGCCAGGGCCGGCGAAGGCGCGGGCAGTGCGTCGACCGGGAAAATATGGAGCAACTCGTGGAGCAAGGCCAGGAGGTAGGCCCGCAGCAGGTCGGGCCGCTGCTGGCCGTGGGCCTGAAACTCCACCAACAGACGGTGCAGCAGCGCCTCCACGAAGCCGGTTGTCTGGGCCGGCAGCACAAACAAGGGGGCGCCCCAGACGCGCAGAAAGGGAAACGCCGTCAGGCTGTCGGCGCTACCCAGGGGGCCGATAAGTAACTCATCGTGGAAGTGGCAGAAATAGCCCGTGTACTGCTGGCCAGGCTGAAACGAATACACTTGGCCGGCCCGCACCAGCAACAGCTGGCCGGGCCCGACGGTGTACGGGTCGGGCCCGATGTGCAGCGTGGCCGTGCCCGAGGTCAGCAGTAAGCAGGAGTGAGTTGTGGCCCGGCTCGGCGGCAGCGCCCGCTCAAACAGGGGTAGAGTGCCTCCACGGGCACGATAAAGAACTGCTCCCGGCCGCAGTCAGCAGCCCCGTGGGGTTGGCGATAAACCGGCGCAGGCAAGTGGGCGGGGAGTAGGTCAGGATGGCCGGAGCAAGCATAAGACCAAAGAAATGAGCGCAGCAATAAGTTGGGGCAAGTGGGCTAAGCGGCTAGCGGCAGGGCTTCCTCGACACGGGCTGGAAGCTAGGCTATTGCTGTCCTAAACAGTCTTTCCGCCCGTCTTGAGCACCTTGTAGCGAGCCTACAGGAGTGAATGCGTCCCTTTCTTGGTCTAGGGCTTCAGTAGTTATTTCACCAACCGTTTGACCACTAGTTGGTTTACTGCCGGCGCAACAAAACGGGTGGAAACGCACCCGCCGAGGATAACTCACTTGTCACTTATCAACTCCGTTGTATTGCCTGCTGAATTCTATCCCGCCACTGTAGAAGCGAACGGCCGACTCTTAGAAGAAGACCGCAATAAAGGTGGGGATAAAGAGTAAGGCCACGATACCAAGATTCAGGAAAAACACGCGTCGGTAGTGCCGCGCCTGGGGGTGGCTTGGGCCAGCAAAGGTGCCCTGAGGAGCCCCCAAAGGGTCAGCACAAACAACGGCACGCCCAGCAACAGCGCACTATAGAGATAGTAGGCAATGGCCGCGCAGTACCAGTGCAGCACATTGCACACGTCAATCACGAGAAGACCGAAAAGATTAAGACAGAGATTCAGATACAACGCCCACCAGGCGAAGGGCTCGGGGTTAAACATAAGGCCAAGCGTGGAAGGTGGATAGGAAGGCTTAGCGCAAGCGCCCATAGTCCTAATTAAACATAAAACTTACTTCTCAAACCGGCGCATTCTAAGCCTCGCCTTGTAGCTAATAGTCCTGCTTAATCCGGATAAATGATCTGATTACGCCGAAGCCTAAACTACTAGTTGTCTTAGTGAAAAGTGGCGCTCCGCAATTCCTCGGCCGGTAACTATTCCCTGCGAGCTTGCTGTTTATTGCCCTGGATTAATACTGATTGTGGCTCGCGTACACGCATTACCCTACGGTATACTCGCCCTTAAGGCCTGGTAGCATTCTGGTCGAGAAAGTCGCGTCAGCACTTGATTCGATGGGTAGGGCTTGCACTTCAAATAATCCGGCAGGGAAAGAGGAGAATCCCGCTGGCAAAGGTCGGGGCGTAACCCGCGGGCTAGTTTTGCTGGCAATTAACTGGCAGTCCAGGTCGGCGCAACGGCGTTTGGTGAATCAGTTAAGCTTCTTCCAATATGAGTGCTATACCGCGAGCAACCTCTTCTACACCACATTACAGCCGGCCACAGGCAATAGTACGACCCGCCTTCGCCTGGTGCAGCGTCCTGCTCATGAGTTTGAGCGTGGTGACCGAAGCGCAAACGCTTGATTCCGCCACAACCTACGGTAGAAGCCCAGTACCCGCGAAAAAGGCGCTGCTACTCAAACTAGCGACTGGCTTTACTCGACCTTATCCCACGGCCTACCGCGTGGGAACAGTGCCGTTGGTAGCCGGGCTAGAGTATGCGCGGCCTACGGGCTGGAGTTTGTACGTTAACGGGGTGAGTGGCTTTGGGGTGAGTGTATGGCAGCCAAACTTGGTGCAGCTGGCCGTCGGCGGGTTTGAGGCGGGGGTGCGGCACTACTACAACCAGCCGCGCCGACAGCAGCGCAGCCGCCGCACGGGAGCGGGCATCGGCAACTATTGGGCCCTGCAAACGGCCAGCTTATGGCAAGAGGGCAACACTTATCGAGCCGCGTACGAGTACACGGCGGGCACCGCCCAGTGGGGCCTGCAGCGCCGTTTGGGTGGGCACGGGATCTTCGATGCTAGCCTGGGCCTAGGAATCTATAATCCAGAACGGACCTCGGGTTTCCGCTCGGAGATTCGCACCCGTAAGCTGGAAGTACTGCCCGAGGTGGGAGTAAAGTTAGGCTTGGTCTGGTAAGCGCCCCAAGCTGACGTTGCCGCGCCATTTAAAGGTGCTTTGCTTGCTGAAAGTAATTTCTGAAGCATGGAGCTACTATGCCACGACTACTTAGCTGTTTCCTACTTCTTCGCGCGGGGAGTAGGGCAGGCTGGTGAAGCCGTCACTGTTGTTGCCCTGCTTGTTGGATGTAGAGCGTGTAGCCCTGGTGAGCGAGCTTCGCGCTCAAAGCAGAAAAAGGCAATTAATTAGGCCAGCACAGTTAAGCCCGCCTCCCGATACCGCGCCAGCACTTCTGTCGGGGCGCGCGCATCCGTTATTAAAGTGTCCACAAAGGAAAGCGGGGCGAACTGCAAATACTTGTCGTGCTCGAGCTTACTAGCGTCGCAGAGCAAATACACGTGGCGGGCCGCCTCGCCCACGGCCAAACTGATGGACGCTTCTTTTTCGCTGTTGGCGCTCAGGCCCCGCTGCAGCGAGAAGCCGTCCACGCCCAAAAAGGCTTTATCGACTTGGTAGCGCTTGAGCTGCTCGACGGCCACCGTGCCGTGCATGGCCTGCCGCTCGGCATCAACTTCACCGCCGGCCAAGACCACCTGCACTTGGGAGTTCACCAACTCGAAGAGCACGGGCAGCGAATTGGTGACCACGCGAATCTTGAGGTGCTGGATCAGCGGACACAACGGAAAGGTCGTGCTGCCGCAATCGATGAAAATGGTATCGCCCGCCGCAATCTGGCGGGCGGCCAACTGGCAGATGGACGTTTTCTCGGCCAGGTGAGCTGTCGCTTTGCGGGTAAAGGCCACCGGGTTTTTCACCAGTTCGGGCAGCACGGCCCCGCCGTGGGTGCGCACCACCAAGCCCTCGGCAGCGAGCTGGGCCAAATCCCGGCGAATGGTGATGGGCGTGGTGTGTAGTTGCTGCGCCGCGTGGCCCACGTCCAGGCTGCCCTGTTGGGCTAACGTGGTCAGTAAAAATTGCTTGCGCAGTTGAAAATTCAAGGGTTTCTCGTTACTTGCTTCCATAAGAACACAAAGAAACACAAGTAATCACAAACGAACGATCGAGCTTGTATGAACGAACACATTCGCCTGCGCGAGCAACTGGTTTTGTCAGACAACTGGTACACGCTGCGCAAAGTAACGTATGACTACCAGCGAAAAAATGGGCGCTGGGAAACCCAGTCGCGGGAAGCCTATGATCGCGGCAACGGGGCCACGATTCTGCTGCACAACCCGGCGGCCGACACCGTTATTTTGACCCGCCAGTTTCGGCTGCCCACCTTTGTCAACGGCAATGCCACGGGCATGCTGATTGAAACCTGCGCCGGCCTGCTCGACGACGAGCACCCCGATGCCGCCATTGTGCGCGAAACCGAGGAAGAAACCGGTTACCGGCTTACAGCGGTGCAGAAAGTGATGGAAGCCTACATGAGCCCGGGTTCGGTGACGGAGCGCTTGTTTTTCTACTTGGCCGAGTATTCCCCCGCCACCGAGCGCCGGGGTGGGGGCGGCATTGAGGAAGAGGAAATCGAGGTGCTCGAGTTGCCCCTGCCGCAAGCGCTGGGCATGATTGCCACCGGCGAAATTCAGGACGGCAAGACCATCATGCTCTTGCAACACCTGCGCCTCCAACAACTTCACGCTTTGTAACGCCCCCCGACTGATGGTGCTTTGTCTTTGTTCCGGACCGGCTATTTACCCTTGATTGACGAGTGGGTGGCCTTGCCCCTGCTCGCCCGGGCGGGTTCTGCCCAGCTGGGCAATGCGCCTTATTAGGCAATTCTCAACCCGGTCACCCACCACTTGCTAGCGCAGTGCGACGTTGTCCAGCGCCTAGCGGGTTCCTCCCAGGGGTGCGATGAGGATGTCCGGCTAACCCAGGAGCAGAGCTTACCCGTGTGCTACTGCCTAAAAGATATTCCTGCTTACGTACCAGTGAAAAGGGACCGTTAGTTTACCTGGTCACTTTTTCTGGACCCCCCATGCTAAATGCTGGTTATCTCTAACACCAGGTTGCATAAAGCCAAGTTGGCAGTTTTTTCCGTTGCTGACCCCCATTGCAGCACCTGGTTTTCGACCCCTAAGCGTGTTTTTTAAATTAAAGAATAGGGCTACCGTAGCCGTCGCTCTAGAGCTCAACTTGATTGAAGAAGTTTCCTTCTGCACGGGGCAGAATAGTCCTATACCTAGTGCAGGCGTCGGTTCCCGCCCCGGCTGGTCCGCACAGGCTGCTATAAGCCGCCGCGACGTCGTTCTATCCGTTCGAGCGGTCCATAGCAATGCTTTAAAAGCACCCCGGCAGGACTTGCTGGTCCGCCAAGGGAAGTAGCAGCGTCGAACACGTAGTTTACCGCGCCCTTGAGCCGGAGCGACCCCCACGGACTTGCTTCCAGCACCCGCCGAATTAGTATTACCACTGCCACTACCACCTTCTGCCTGCCTAGGGCGACAATGTGTCGTTCGCCAAACCGCCATAACTTGCTGCCAAGAGAAAGAGCAAGACGCACACCGCCGTGCCAACGCACATCACATTACAATCACACAGAACATGGCTTCAGGTTTTTTTGCCTTATTAGACGACATATCCGCTTTGGTGAAAGCAAGCGCGGCGAGTTTAGATGACGTGCCGGCCCAGGTAGCCAAGACCACCGGCAAGGTTTCCGGCATTGTCATCGACGATACGGCCGTGACGCCCAAATATGTCGTGGGCCTCGACCCCTCCCGTGAACTGGCTATCATCTATCAGATAGCGAAAAAGTCCCTGATCAATAAACTATTTATTCTTACGCCCGCGGCCTTGCTGCTCGGGTATTTTGCTCCTTGGGCCATTACGCCCATTTTAATGCTAGGCGGCGCATATTTATGCTTTGAAGGGTATGAAAAGGTGCACTCCCTGTTCAGCAAATCCCACGCGGTGGATGGGGACGAGCAGTTGAAGCAGATTACGCCGGAGGAACTGGAAAAGGAACGGGTGGCGGGCGCCGTGCGCACCGATATTATTTTGTCGGCTGAAATCATCGCCATTGCTTACAGTCAAGTAACCGACCAACCGATTGTCAACCAGATTGCCGTCATGGTGGCCGTGGCCATTTTCATTACCGTGGCAGTTTATGGCTTTGTGGGCTTGCTGGTTAAAGCCGACGACATAGGAGTGCACCTGGCCCAGGATAAATATCACCCGGCCACCCAAAAACTAGGGCGCGGTATCGTGAAATTTATGCCGCGCTTCCTGAGTGTTTTAAGTTACGTGGGTACGGCCGCCATGCTGTGGGTTGGAGCTGAAATCATCGCCCACGGTTTTCCGTTCACCAGTCATTTACTGCACGATTTAGAACAGGCTTTAGCTCACCTACCGGTTGTCGGCTGGCTGGCCAAGGCGCTGGCTTGCGCAATTGCCGGGATACTTATTGGTTTTGTCGTGGAAAAAGTAGTGCTGCTGGTCAAGAAAGTACTTGGTAAGGCATAACGAGACGCAAATTGCCAGTAACGGAAGTTTTTGCGGACCAACGGGTTGCGCGCTACTTAACTGCCTTTTTCCTGCCGGTAAGAGGTTAAGGCTAAGTGTGTAGTCGAGAATAGAGTTGACCGTTGTTTATGATGGGCTACTTAGTGACCGTCTTTTTAAAAGCACACGAGTGCTTACTTACATCCCGTTTCCTCGTTACGGGGTGGCATTCATAGTATTTAGACGAGTGTCCGTACGAGAACAGGCGAAAGGATCACCACTGATTTTGTAAATGGTCCTTGGTAAGTTAAAAATGCGTCTTACAGTTGTTAGCATCCGAGTCTGCTGACCCGAGGGAAAACAATGTAACAGAGGTTATGTCGTCTGCCCAACCGAACGGGTCGCCAGGTGCGCGCTCACTCGGTTGATGCCACCTACGGCGACGTCTAACAGGTAAACTCCTGAAAGCGGCCCATGTTCTGTTGTGCGCGTTCCCGGTTAGCTTGGAAGCGGATAACTGCGTTGCAGCCTACTTTTTAGTAGCACCCAGGGGCCTAGCATTACCGGCGGGTGACCCCGGCGGGCTGGGCGGCAGCCGGAAAGCCTTTCCGCCGCCAGACGCTTACTTGCCCGGGCTGCAGCACCCACACCCGGTGCCGCGCATCCACGTGCAGCAGATCGGGTGCCGTAGTAGAGCCCGGCAAAGCAACAGGCACGAGCGCCGACCAAGATTGCACCTGGTCGGGCGCCGCCGGCGCGGATGAGTGCCCCGGACTAGGCAACTCGGCGGGCAGCAGCAGCAGCCCTAGCGTCGTAGCGAAAAGGTAGCCCTGGCCGGGCAGGTAAGCCACGCTGTATACCTCATTGCCGGGCCGCCCCAAGTACTTGACCGTGGACAGGGGCGCATCGCCGGCCGCAGAGGGCTTTGCAAAAAGACTGATGCCTTCCGACATTAGTACCCACATATTGCCGCTGCCATCGGGCAAGAGCTTCTCCACGATGTTGTCGGGAATTTCGTGGTTGGCCACGCCCTCCTCGTTGTAGCGCGTCCACTGCTGCTTGTGCCACTGATACAAGCCGATATTGGTGGCAATCCACACGGCGCTATCCACCGTGGCCAGCCCGGCATTCAGGGTGGGGATGCGCAGCTGCGCTTGCCAGGCGCCCTGAACCTGCTGGTAGACGCCGTAGCCGGCCACGCCCACCCATACCGCGCCGGTAGCATCTTGCAGCAAAGCCGTTATGGGGGCTGCTACACTCGGTCCCGCCGGGGTAAGCGGCCGCGCCTGCCCGCTGTGGGTACTGACCTGTAGCAAGCCCTGCTGGGTGCCCAGCCACAGGGTGGTATCGGTAAGCAAGGCGCAGTGGATGGGGGCCGTGCTGCGGTAGACCGGCACGAACTGCCGACCCCGGCGGCGCCACACGGTCTGCTCGGTTACTAGATAAGTGGCCTTGCCCGCCATGAGCAGAGCCACCGCTTTTTCCTGCCCGGCTACGCGGTAGCGCACGGGCCCGCCCGCTAAAAGGCGGGTTGGGTTGCCGGCCAGCAGCAAGCTTAAAGTAAGGGTGAACAGCAGCAAGGAAAGCGCAGATTTCATAGGGCGAACGTGGCGACAACAGGCAGGATCAAGGTCTCAGCCAAAGATAGTCGCTGCGCTGTATGCGGTTTGTAACCATTGTGTTACCAAGCCGACACCTGCTCGCTTTTTGATAACGTAGGCTTGATGCATTCGTAACGCCACCGTCATGCGGCAGCGGCATTTTTACGGGGTACTAACGGGCTTACCAACCCTTTTCTTTCCCTTCTTTTCTAGTCACTATGAACGCAAAACGTTTACTCAGCGCGGGGCTGCTGCTCTCGGCGATGGGCGCCGGGCCCGCGCAGGCCCAAACCCCGAACACCAACGTCATCATGTACATCGGGGACGGGTTCGGGCTCGCCCCCAAAACGGCGGCCCGCATGGCCATGGGCCAGGGGCGGGATGGCAAGCGCTTCAACACCGATGCCAACTTCCAGGTGCTGGCCCTCGACAAGCTCAAGTACAACGCCACGGTGACCACCCACTCGCTGAATTCCTGGATCACCGACTCGGCCCCCGGCGCGTCGGTGTACGCCTGCGGTAAGCGCGGCAAGCAAGACAACGAGGTGATTTCGCTGGACCCGGCCACCGGGCAGTCCATCGAAACCATTCTCGAAGCCGCTAAAAAGCAAGGCTACGCCGTTGGTATCGTGAGCACGGCCCGCATCACGCACGCCACCCCGCCGCCTTCGCCAGCCATATCTGGTTTCGCGACCTCGAAGACTACATTGCCGCCCAGTACATCGCCGCTTCTCAGCCGCAGTACGAGGCCATCTTCAACGCCAGCCCCACGGCCTCGTTCCGCTACACGGCGGCGCGCGACTGGGTGCTGCCTACCACCAAAGTCGGCGTGGATGTGGACGTGATTCTCGGCGGCGGCTCGCGCCACTTCTTGCCCCGCAACGTGGCCAGCCCCTACGAAACCATCCGCGACGCCGCCGGTAATACCATCACGGACCCGGCCACCAATGCCCCCGCCACCCTGACGCGGGGTCGCCGCGCCGATGATGTGGACTTGGTGAGCTACGCCGTCACGCAGCGCAACTACGGCTTCGTTAACAGCCGCGACGCGCTCAACAACCTGAACCTAGCCGATTATACTGGTCCCAACGGCAAGAAGCTGCTGGGCTTGTTTCACGCCTCGCACGTCAACTTCGAGCAGGACCGGCAAACCAGCGCGCCCTGGGAGCCCTCGCTGGCGGAAATGACGCAGGCTGCCATTCGGGTGCTGCAAGCCAAGAGCAACGGTAAAGGCTTTTTCCTGCTGGTGGAATCGGGCCGCATCGACCACTTAGAGCACGCCAATACGGGCGGTATCACGGTGGCCGCGGGCACCGGCGGCAACCAGTACACGGTGGAAGTTGACCGGCCCGCCTACGTGGGCGGGGGCGAAGCCAACTACGTGGCCACGCCTGCCACTCCGCGCACCACCAACGTGTACGCCTCGGACTACATGATCAAGGAAGTGCTGGCGTTCGACTACGCCATTGCCGAGGGCCGCGCCTTCCTTAATACGGCCAGCAACGGCCGGACTTTACTGTTCAGCTCGTCCGACCACGAGTGCGGGGGCTTTACCGTTACGGGCTTGCACGACGAAGCCGATGCCCAGCAGAACGGCACCAAAATCCGGACCTACTCCGGTCAAATCACTAAGTCGGTGGCGGCGGAAGCCGGCTACGCCACGCCCACCAACCTGGTGCGCGGCGACGGTGGGGCGGGGGCTGGTTTCCCGAGTACGTGATGACCACCTTCCAAGGCAAGACGTACCCGACCCCGGCTTCGGCCACCGGCAAGCGCATTGTAGTGGCCTATGGCTCCAACCCGCTCACCAATGGTAACGGCGTCCGTGCCAGCACCGGAGTAGGCAGCAACCAGGGCGGAACGCCCGGCAACCACACTCCCCAAGATATTTGGGTGGGCGCCGAAGACAATACCAACAGCTCGCACGCGGCCCGGATCAGCGGCCAGGGCTTGCTCGACAACACGGCCCTGACTTCCATTATGGCCAATTTCATGAGCTTGAGCATGTTCGAGCAAGTTCTGGCCGCCCGCGGCGCCCAAAACCCGGCGGACCCAACAGTGCACGTTTTCCCGACCCCGTTCAACAACCAACTTACCGTGTCGTTCGACGTTACTACGGCTGCCCCGGTGAGCGTGGAACTCTTCAACGAGCTGGGCCAGAAAGTGGCCACGCTGGTAGACCATAAGCTTTACCGCGCGGGTTCGTTCACCGTTCCGGTTGACGCGCAACACCTAGGCAGCGGCCTCTACATCGCCACCGTGACGATCGATGGGCAGGTGATTTCCAAAAAGACCGTCAAGCTCTAGGCACAGCTGCCGCTTTGCCGACCGGGCTAGGTTAAAAGCCTGCGGGTCAACTAAAACCAAGCAGACCAGTTAGTAAAGCTGTTTGGCGCATCGAGATTTAAAAAAAGAATGCGGGCAACTTCTGCCCGCATTCTTTTTTATATCAATTAACCCTGCCGCAATTTCTGCTAAGCTTCGGTTACCGTCTTGCCGGTGGTCGTGGAAGTGCTGGCCACGTCCAGGCTCCCCACGTACCGCCACTGTGCCGAGGCGGTTGTCGCGCTGAATTCGGCCAGCACGTAACCCCGCTGCGAGGCGTCGAGGTAGTTGAGGTCGTCGATGAGCAGCTGGTTGGATTGGGCGAAGCTTTGCGCCGTGGCCGCGTTGCCGTTGAAGAATGCTTCAAAGCCGGGCGAGGAAACCGAAGGGCAAGCAAACTCCACCCCGGCTTTCTGGCCGCTGGCCGTCGTCAAATCGTTGTACCAGGCGTTGTGCGTGTCGCCCGCCAGCGAAACCAGCTTTTTGGCTCCGGCCGCCGCGTACACCCGCTCCCGCTCGGCCGGATAGCCGTCCCAGGCATCGAGGTTATAGGGCAGTACCGTCGTGACGCGGGCCCGCTCGGTGGGCGTTACCGTGGGGTCACCCTGCTGAATGCGCAACTTGATGGCAATCAGCTGCGTGGCCAGGGCCGTGTACTGGGCCAACACCGCGGCCGTGCCGCCTCCCGAGGCCAACTGTGCCACTAGCGGCAGCAGTTCGGCCGGGATGTACATTTTGCCCATCAGCACCTGCGAGCCCAAGACCTGCCACTTGGCGCTGCTCCCGGCCAGGGCGGCGGCCAGCCAAGTACGCTGTTCGGTGCCGAGCATGCTGCGGTTCGGATTCAGCCAGGCCGTGGCGAAAGCCGCCGCGTTGAAGGTGCCGCCGGCCCCGAAGTAGTCGGCGTAGCTCAGTTGCTTGTCGCGCCCGAGCAGGCGGGTGTCGAGCATGAGCAACTGGGCAATGCCGCCGAAGTCGAAGCTGCGGTAGATTTTATCGGGGCTGCTAACCCGGGCCGGCAGGTACTCGTGCCAGACCTGCTGGGCAATCTGCTTGCGCTGGGCGTAAGAGCCCTCGGAAGGCTGGTGGTTTTCGGCTCCGTCCACGTACGCATCGTTAGCCAGCTCGTGGTCGTCCCACACGCAGATAAAGGGCTTGAGCTGGTGGGCCAGCTGCAATTGCGGGTCGCTGCGGTACTGCTGGTAGCGGGTGCGGTAGTCGCTTAAGTTCAGCACTTCGGTGGCCGGCAAGTGGCCTCTATTCAAGACAGCCGTCGAGCTGTTGGTGCCGTACTGCCCCTGGCCGTACTCGTAGATGTAGTCGCCCAGGTGCACCACCACATCGGCCTCCGACGCGGCCACGGCCCCGTAAACGTTAAACAAGCCCGATTGGTAGTTGGCGCACGACACGACAGCCATCTTCACGCTGCTCGCTTGGCCGGCCAGCGGCAAGGTACGGGTTTCCCCAACCACCGATTCCGCCCGGGTGCTTTCGCTGCGGAAGCGGTAAAAGTACTTCTGGTTGGCTGTTAAGCCCGTTGCATCCACTGCCACGGTGTAGTCCGTAGCTGGTCCCGCCCGGAGAGTGCCGCTCGCCGCCAACCGGTTGAAGTCGGCGGTATCGGACAGCTCCCAGCGGATGAGCGCGTCGCCGGATTCGTTGTCAGCCGGGGTGTAGCGGGTCCAAAGGATAATTCCCGTAGCGGACGGATCGAAGCTGGCCACGCCCTCGCGGAAGCCGCCGCCGGTATACACGGGGCCGTCGTCATCGTCGGCGCAGCTGCTCAGCAAAGAAGGCAGCAACGTGACGCCGCTTGAAATCAGGGCCGTATTTTTAATGAATTTTCGTCTGGTTACTCCTTTAGTAGTGTTTTTGGCCATACTGCTAAGGCGTTAAGTGCTGCTTAGCTTAAAGGTAGCGCCAAGGTATGACGTGTAGATTACCGATATATTATGTAATTAAATGAAGTTGAATAAGATGCGAGTCGCCACCGTATATTACCTAGCCCATTCACTGAGCATTATTATCAAGTAGCTATCTACCTCGCTGGCAGGGCCAGGACCGGCGCCCCCGGTTCTTGCTCGGGCAACCACGCATCCAGCAGACGCTGGCAGAGCGGCACCAGCGGAGCGAACAGCAGCACGCCGCTGACGTTGAACAAGACGTGGGCATGGGCAATTTGGCGGGCAACATCGGCCTGGCCGGCTACCCGCAGTACCAGGGCCGTGAAAGGCGCAATCAGCAGCAAGCCCAGCGTGATAGAAACCAGATTGAAGCCTAAGTGAAACAAGCCGGTCTTTAAAGCGGCGCGGCCGCGGCCCACGGTGGCCAGCAGCGTGTCAGAGCACGTTCCTAGCTCGGCGCCGAGCATCACGGCGATGCCAGCGGGCAGCGTCAGCAAGCCTTTGGCCGCCAGTTTGATGACCATACCGAGCGTGGCCGACGACGATTGAATCAGCAAAGTAATTAGGGCGCCGGCTCCCGCCCCGCGCACCGGGTTTTCCAGCTTGAGCAGCCAGGCCTGCACTCCCTCGTAGTCTTTGAGCGGGGCCGCAGCTTCCCCGATCAGAAACAACGAGAAAAACAGCAATCCGAAGTTAAACAACGCCCGCCCTGCCGTGCGACCCGGGCGCTTTTTGCTGAGCGACAACAGCAGCAAGCCCGGCAGCATGGCTACTACGGCGTATTGGCCTAGATCAAAGGCGAAGAGTTGAGAGGAAATGGTTGTACCGATATTGGCGCCGAGCACCACGCCCAAGGAGTTGCGGAAAGGCAGCGCGCCGGCACTTACCAAGGCAATAGCCAGGATAATAACCACCGATGAGGAATCGAGCAGGGTCGTCACCACGGTGCCAGCCAGAATGGCCATGGGCACGGTCTTGGTAAAGCGGTCCAGAGCGTTTTTCACCCGCTCGCCCACCACCTGGCGCAGCGCCAGCGCCAAGCGGCTCACCGCGTACAAGAACAAGACTAAGCCACTGACGGCCAGCAAAACAATGGATAGAATGGACGAAGAGTGCATAGCAGGCAACCACCCGAGAAGGAAGGCGGTGGTACAGCCAACGTAGTGAAGCTCAGGAACGTCAACTTGCAGGCATCAACAAATTGTTACCTCGGGGCTCGTGTAGTATACCCTTGTGCCGACTGCTTGCAGTAGAGCACCGTGCCGGCGTGATACAGCACGTTGTCGCCAAACTCCCCGTCGGCCGTAAAGCCGGCACCATCGCGGTAGTATCTGGAAGTAGGTTAACCATACTGACAACCTATTTCCAAACAAGGCATGTTGCTGATTTAGGATAGGTCTATACCTGTAAACAGGGCTAACCTCTTAGTACAACTCAGAGTTTGCTGCCGGGCTGAAACGAGCTGTCATCCACTGACTTCAAATACTTGATAAGGCCTCTCATGTAGGTTTGCTGATCGTCGTACATACTCATGTGGCTGCCTTGCGGGCAAATAAGCGAATTGCCTTGCTTGACCTGCGTGGCAAGCCATTCCGTGTGGGCCGGGTCCATGATGTCGTACTTGCCGCCAATGGCGAGCACCGGCACGGTGAGTTGGGGTAAGTCGCGGGTGCGGTCCCAATGCGTCAACTTACCCGCCAGCCCAAATTCACTCGGGCCCTGCTGGAATGCAGATATAGACAGATACAGTGTTGCTTAAACGATTTATTAGGTTCCGCTCCGGTTCATTGAGTATCCTTGGCCTATGGAGTAAGTGTTGAAAGAGCAAGCCTTGCAGCCGGGTACGGTTAGCAACCGGAATTCATACGTTCGCAAAGTTGCTGAGGCAGGGAATTGAGAGTTAGTAAGTGGCCTGTTGCGAAACAACGATGGGCTTTCCAACTCGAGTTTAACCCAGCAGCGCATGCTGTCCGACCAAGCCCCTCAGTATGTCTTGTCCGTTTAGTTATAGGAGCAGTTTTTGCGGGCTTGGCGCAGGTCGTGGCCTGAGGGCGTCGGCTTACGAATGGGCAGCCAAAAAGGGCAGCAGGACGGCGGCCATCTCCTCGGGTACTTCCTCTGCTAAATCATGACCGGCGTGGAAGACGTGGCCGGTGACGTTGTGGGCCATTTGCTGCATGATGCCCTCATTACGCTCCCCGATAAACGCATCGCCGCCTAGCGCCAGGACCGGGAGCGCCAATTTGGTTTTCGACAACTCGCGATTCTGTTCGCCGTCTACCAGCATGGCGCGGTACACCGCCAGCATCGACCGGATTCCGCCCGGCAGGCTGTAGCAGCGCACATATTCTTCGATGGCGTCGGCCGTGGCAGTGTCGGGGAACAGGCGCTCGGACCTGAGCAGGTAAGTAAGCAACTCGCGCTCATGGCCGGCAATCAACATCTCGGGTACATCCGCCTGAAAGTAAAAGCCCACGTGCCAGAGAAACATGCCCGCCGCATTTTCGGGCGTCAAGGCCGTATGCTGCTCGAAGTTGAAGCCCGGCATCAACGCTTCCGCAAAGACCAGGGACTTCACTTGCTGCGGGTGACGCGCGGCGAGCTGATAGCCGATAACTGCCCCCCAATCTTCGCCTACCACGTGATAGGAGCCATGGCCGAGCTTGGCCATGAGCGCCCCAATGTCCTCGCTCATCGTGGCCGAGTCATATCCGTCGGCGGGGTGATCCGAATCGCCGAGTCCCCGTAGATCCGGCACGATGACGGTGTAGTGGTCGCTGAGTAGGGGTAGTAGATGCCGCCAGTGATACCCCGTTTTGGGTATGCCGTGCAGCAACACCACGGGGGTACCTGTTCCGGCGAAGCGATAGTGCAGGTTCGTGCCATTGACTGCGATACGGTCACTGTGCACGGGTGTTCCCTGGTGGTCGACCATCCTATATTGCTCTTTCTTTGTAAGGGGTGAGTGTTTCATGCGGCAAAGGACTCCATTGCCCATCTCCGCTCCAATAACTCACCCCAAAGTGAGCCTCCTCCATCTCCTCTCTGCCTATGGCCAGTAACGTGAAAGAAGGCACCACCAACGCGCAGAATCGGCAGGTTTTGTCGGCGTGGTGCTCAGTCAATGATGTCTTGCGCGACATCAGCCCCCGTTGGAAGATGGTGGTCTTGCATCGTATTGCCCATGGGGTTGCCCAGTTTAGCCAGCTCAAGCACGCTTTTCCCACCTTGTCAGATCAGGTGCTTGGTAAGCGCCTGGCCGAGTTAGTGGCCGAGCGGTTGGTCGAGAAGCGCGCGGTGGCGGATACCGTCCCGCCCCAGATTCGCTACACGCCCACGCCCAAGGGCCGCGCCCTACTGACCATTATCGATGCGCTGCAGCAGTGGGGCCAGCAGGATTGGTCCAGTAAGCACGACTAAGGTAGGTTCGCGGAACGCGACCGCCCGAAAGCCAAACAGCGTACTTAGGTTCCACAGGCGCACCTTCCTGAGCCACAGGATAGCCTTGCATTGCGTACTTCGACTGAACCACGAGTCTGTTATGTAAAGCAGCTTTCCCCAAGAACTGAAGGAAAAATCTGCTCTTAACTTCAACGAAAATTCTGTTGAGCTAGGCCAAAATTTGTTTTGCGCGCTTTGCGCACGCTCCCAAGCCACAAATCCCGTTTCCTTCGGAGAAGAGTTCCGAAAAAGGGATGATAAGTGTCTGGAAGCGTAACCCGCCCGCTAGCCCTTTTTGGTAAAATAATCGGGCGGAAAGACCTCTTGGCCGTATTGCTTGGCTAGCGCGCCAATGCGCTGCTGTTGTTCGGGCGTGGGTGGCGGTGTGGCGAGCGGCTGCCCGGCCACAATTGGCTGGCCAACCGTTAGGAAAAAGGTATCGAGGCCGGCAGGCGCAACTACGCAGAGCATATGCGCTGGGGTCGTGCTCTCATTGGTGAAATTATGAACCGCGCCACCCAGTGGAATAGTGACCACCGCCCCTTTTTTGGCCACGTAAGTTTGGGTTTCGGAGCGCACAACAACTTCCCCTTCCATGACATAAAAGGTTTCTTGAATGGTGGGGTGCGCATGGGGCACCGGGCCGCTGTGGGGTGGCACCAGCATATCGATGATGGCATAGGCCTGGCCGGTCTGGTCGCCGGAGACCACTACCCGATAGGTGCCGCCTGCTTGCGAAACGGTCGGGCCGGCTTGGGGGTCGAGGGTACTGATGGAAGTAGGGCGCATACATGAAGTAGTAAGAGTGTAAGAGAAAGCAAATGGCTATCAACTGCGGCAAGCCTGCTGGCCGGCTACTTAGTAGTTGAGGTTAAGTATTCGAGTAACTGTTTAGCACCCTAGCGGAGGCTGCCTCAAATCAGGTGCATTTCGCTGGTTCTAGCTGACAACCAGGCAACTTGGTGCAGCCTACTGCCTGCTACCTCGGCGCGAGATTTCGCTGGCCCGCGCAAGGAACTTGCCATGCAAGGGGTAAGCGGGTTTACCAGGGTTCCTGCAATCCCGAAAGGCCGGCTGGGCGAAGTGTAAGCACCTCAGCCCACAGCCGATGACACTATCCTAAGGCGCTTGCAGGGCGCGGGCATCGGCCAGAGTTTACGCGCAACGCATCCAGAACCTGCGTGCCATTAGCCTCATCAACGCGCCGCAGGGTGGGGCGGGCATAGAAGACATTGGTGCCGTATCCGGGGCTACTGCTAAACAAGGTTAAGGTAACCAGCCAGGCGGGCCAGAGCGGACTCGTAACGAGTGTCGGATAAGCTGAGTGGAAGGTTACCCTTTCGCGGGGGGTACGGGAGCAGACTGGCTGAATAAAGAAGCCGCCCCGCTCAGCAGCAGGCCGATGGCCACTAGGTGCGGTAGTTCCAACGGCAGCGAGGCGGTGGGCTGGGCCCGCACGATGGCTAGGTCTACGCTGGGAATGAGTGTACCCAGCAGCATGACCCATGCCAAGGGTCGGTCGTAGCCAAGGGCGGCAAAGGCCACTAGCAACAGGCCTGAAAACACGTCCCGGATGCCTTTGGCGTAGTGAAAGGCGTAATGCACATCGGCAGGGGGTAGAAACACGCCGAAGCCTTCCGCTCCCGTCCGGGGAGCCAGCAGAAAGCGCAGGCCGATAAACACCATGCCAAGACCAATGAGCAGCCCGAGGCTGCGGGAGAGCGTGCGACGCATAACGAAGAGAAGAATAGTACGACACAAAGGTGTAGTTGTGCTGCCCTTCCAGTCATTCACTTAAGTGCATAAATGCGCCACCGCCCACAATGCCGCGCGACCCCGAATTCAACTCAGCGACTTTCTCTTGCCCCCAACGTAGGAGGCGATATGATACGGCGGAATGTGGTGCTGCAAGTCGGGTAGGTGCGCACAAAGCTGGCGTAGCGCTGCGCGGTTGTGTACTCGTAGAACGAGGTGAGTTGGCCTAACACGTTCACGAACAAGGTTGCTGCCTGAGGCGGCCTAAGTGCTCCCCTTCGCACACCTGGTGGTAAAACTACTGGATGTCGCTGCATGAAATAGTCAGCAGATAGGCATTTTCTAAGGCCTGAATACCACGTCTAGCGGAGCAGGCGTACAGAAAGCTGCTGTAGCCACCAATAAACTTCTAGAATCGCGTTGGTAGTAGTGCACGGACGCAGCAGGATTTAACACAGATCGAAGCCTCATAACCACCGAATTTATCCGCACGTGGCCCAACGCTCCCGACTTGCTTTGCTCCTCGGCGAGCTGTGCTACTTTCCATATCTATTTTTATAGTCAGTGCACCATCTTCAAAAGCGTTATTCGCTTTGGTTCAGATGGTAGAACTGCGCTTGGTATAATCGCTCGATTAGGTCGTTCCCTGAGTAAATCCCTTGCTTCGACAGCATTATTAGTAACCAATCAACGCTTCTCTGGCCAGCATGACCAGGTTCTGGGACTATTTCCTTACTATCCAACTTCTCTTTAACTCAACGAGCTACGAGCTTGTTATCGTGTTCACCAGCACCTAATAGCGTGGATTGCAAGTGAACGGTGCTAATCCAACTTCGAGCCGAATTGATGAAATACGTGGAGCAATGTTCGCAGGTGCGGATCGGTGATCGACTCCGGTACCGGTGCATGCGTTTCCACGGTGCCCAGCACCTGCTCGAGTTCGAGCGGATCTATCTGGCCCCAGGCCATGCTCCACTCGGCAAACCACCGCTGCGGGCCGGGGCCTTCGCTTAACGTGACGACTTGCGTGTGGCGCGCATCCTGTTGAATCCGGGCGAAAAGGGTGCGCACTGCTATTTCCTCTCCTTCCAAGAGTTGCACAAACCGGTCGTCACTGTACAAGAGCAGGCCCGTGAGATGGTGCTCGTGGTTGTAATGGCGTGACCAGTTCACTAGCGCCTCTACGTCGGGCAGCACCAGGCCTAGCTTGGTCTGGCTACGGTACAAAACATGATAGACACTTGTCTCTAGCAAGACCAACACCTCGTCAATCGTGAGCTCTCCGGTCTGGTAACGCGCTAAGAGTTCTCGTTCATAACGCGGTGGAGCAAGGGTAGTGTTCGTCGTGAAACGAATGAAGGCAGCTACCGCACGGCGGCGAGCTGCCTCATTAGGCAAGGAATAGTCACTCATATCTTGTCTGTACGGCAGCAGGGTACAGATGTCTGATACAGAAGGTGATAAATCGCCTGTTTCTTTGTTGAACACGGATTCCCTATGGGCGACGCTGGAGTAATAATAGCCCTGATAAAGGAAGCGGGCCGCTTAGTAAGGGGATGAGCTATTATTTTATTTCGGGCTGTATTCGGCAATGGCCGTCAGACTTGGAGTGGTCGTCAGCGCCGGAGATACCCGTGGAAGGTGGTGCCCTGACCAAGCTGGCTGTCCACCAAAGCTTGCCCTGGCCATGCGACAAGTCCAGGCCCAACCCGTTGTCCTGCACTTCGAGCACGTGGTAGTCGGGCTGGGCCTGGTCGCGGATGACCACTTGGGGCACGCGACCGGGGCGGCCATACTTGAGCGCGTTGCTAAGTAAGTTGTAAACCACACTCGGCAAGTTCTTTTCCGAAAAAGTCAGGGTTAGCCCAGTCGGCACCTGCACCTCCAGCTGGGCTTGGGTTTGGTCGAGCAACGGCAGTAAGTCGAGGCGGATGGCTTCAATGAGGGCGGGCAGCAACACTTGCTCCGGAGCTTGGTGGTATCTTGCTGCAGACGGGAAATATCGGTCAGGAGCAGGATGGTGCGCTGGAAGCGCTTGGTCGACTCTTGCATCATCATTAGCATATGCGAGACGTCGCCCACCCGCCCGGCCGCGGGCAGTTCGTGCTCCAAGGCCAGGAGCAGGCCTTCGATGTTGGTAACGGGGGCTCTTAGATCGTGGCTGGCTGTGTAAATGAAGTTATCTAGGTCCACGTTGGTGCGTTGCAGTTGCTCGTTGACCTACTGAAGCTGCTGGTGTTAGGTTTGTAGTTCCGTGGTCCGGTCGCGCACGCGGGCCGCCATGTCCTTGAGCCGGCGCAAATCAAAATGTAGTTGTAGAGGCTCATTGACGCCGCTGCGCAGGCAGTAGTTGACTAGGCTCGTAACGTGGTAAATACGCTTAAATTCAGGCATACATGGATTTCAATGACCTGCCTGAAATAACAACTAGCCTCGACTGCGCAATATCACCCGCTCAGCGGCCTGATTCGGCAGCTCCAGATTGCCGTCCTGGTATTTCAGATTGAACTTCAGCCTGTCCGTGTGCCAGGTCGCACCTTCACGCACCAAGTGGAACTCGTAGGTGCCCACCACCGTCCAGACGTTGCTGCCTGTGGGCTGCGGCAAGTAGTGCGTGGCCGTGCCGTAGCAAAAGGCAGTAGCTTCACGGTCGTTGACCAGTCGCACATCAAAATTGCCTAACTGGTGGTGCGTGTGCTCAAAGCCGGGCAGCAGGGCCTGCCAGGCAGTAACAATCTGCTCGGGCGTTAGCCTGGCGGGCTCGCCACCAGCCATAGACGTATAATCTAGAAGAACCTGCGGGGCAAAGGCGGCTTGCACGCGCGACCAGTCGTGTTCGTCGGTGCCGACGAAGATAGCCGTAATGGCTTGGGTAATGTCGGTAATATCTACGGATGAGGCCATGTTGAGAACGAAGCAAAGCAAAAGTTAATCGTGTGCAGCTCCAAGGAAGAAAGCCAGGCACTTACTTCAAAAAGGTAGTAAATAGCCAGGCCGTGGCCAAAAGGTTTGAGTACTCGGTATACTCCACAACATACCCGTTGCAGAGCCGGGACGTGCCCAAATAGTCATTTTAGGTAGCGGCCGCCGACCTGTTTCCATATCGTCCTTGAACTCAACGAAGATATCGGGGTCGTGGGTGGCGGGGCTGGTACGGGAAAGCGCATCTGCCCGAATTGCCAATTCAGGCTGCTGTATTGCCGGCAAATGGCCTCGGCCTCGTTGAAGCCCTAGAGGAAGCCGTCCAGCACTTAGGGATCTACTTAGCACCCAGTGGGGAGTAGTACAATGTTGGGCGGAGACGAGATGCCGAAGAGCCTAGTCGGCTAAGAGCAAATACAAGTATTTCGTACTGTGAACGCTGCATGCCCTGTATCCGCCCGGGACAGCCACGCACTACCAAAACAAGTTGGGTTGTAACTGATGAAACTATTAACCAATAGTGAGGAGAGTACCCTGTTATTTCCGGGTTAAATCGTCTAGCTCGATAGAAGCAGCATAAGGTTCTAGGAAAGCTGGGCTCACAAAGGTGCGCAGCTTCTCTTGCAGCACATTGTCAACGTGATTATAGAACATTTCCACGAAGAACTCGCCCTGCATATGATAGAGGACTAGGGTGTCCGACCCCTCGTAGCGAGTGGCAAGATGGTGACCTTCGTCCCAGACCAACTCGATTTGAGTGAGGAAGGGCAGGGTCCGGAAAGCAGAATGTGCGGTTGGCATGGGTAAGGATGGTCAGCGAAAAACACGTTTGCGCTTACGCGTGATAACCCGTCTAGTTTGAGGGCTAGATCTTGGTTTCACCACCCGCTTCGTGCTGGTGGATATACACAAACGAAATTGTGGGAATGTTCACCGTTGAGTAGAAAACGCAAGCGGGGTTCTTCTCTTGTATCTTGCCTCGGGCGCAAAGGGCGTAGCAACCCCCGACCTTGCGGGTCCAACAAGTTGAACCGTACATCCGATGTCCCTGCTGCTGCCCATGGCTACTAATCGCTACTTCGCCCAAGCCTTTGATACCTTCAAGGCCTTCGACAACCTGACCGTGGCCAGCAGCAGCGCGGAGCAAGAGGCATTTCCCGCGAGTATTTGGCAGATTTTACACCACTTGCTCGCCTGGCAAACACATCAGCTCGCCCAACTACGGGGAACCGTTCTCACCGAGGCATTCGATGAAAAGCGTAGTTGGAGTACAGCGCGCGTACCCCCGAGTGAAACGGCGCTACAAGCCGCTGTTACGGAATTCCAGCACCAACTGGTTGAGTTGCAAGACCACGCCCAGCAGCTGAGCGGCGAAGGGTCAGAAGTCGTAGAGCAAGCCCTCGTCCTGCAAGCGGTGGCCTTGCATCTCTCGTTTCACCTAGGGGAGGTTGTGCTGATTCGGCGGCTGCAGGGCACGTATCCGCTGCCGGAGCAGATGGCCGCGTTCTTGCCGAAATGATCAAGGAATAGATGGTACCGGCCCCACTTGCCGGTGGTACCGCGCACTGGTTATAGCTTGCGCCGCCGCTGAGTGCAAGTGATACGTTTTGGTAGGAAAGGCCTCATTGAGGTAGCCTAGAGATGATGGACAGAAGTAAAAAGACCGTCGGCGTCAGGTTGACTTGGCCACGTTTAGACAATGGCACCTAGATGGCGTCCAGCCCCGGCAAGCCTAGCAAGCCAGCGGCGCGTTGCGCCACGGTTTTAACACTGAGGATATCTGGGCCGGTGATGGTCAGGTGACCCATCTTGCGGCCCGCGCGCGCGTCCAACTTGCCATATAGGTGCAGGTGCGTTCCCGGCAAACTCAGCACGGAGTACCAGTCCGGCTCACGCCGTTGACCATCGGCGCCAAACCACACGTCACCCAGCAGGTTGAGCATGATGGCTGGAGAATGCTGACGCGGCTGCGGCAAAGGCAAGCCCGCCATGGTATGCACCTGCAGGTCAAACTGCGACGCATCACAAGCGTCCAGGGTGTAGTGGCCGCTGTTGTGCGGGCGCGGAGCCATCTCGTTGACCACTAGGCCGCCGTGCTCGCTGCCGTCTGCCACCACAAAAAACTCGATGCACAGCACCCCAACATAGCCGAGATGCTGCGCGATGGAAACGGCCGCGTCGCGGGCCCTAGTTGCCAGGGCGGGCGGCATATTTCCTTCGTAGGCATGGGTCACGGCCAAGATGCCATCGACGTGCACATTGCGCTGCGGGGCGAAGCTGACGACCTGTCCGTCCCAGCCGCGCGCCACCAGCACCGAACACTCGGCGGTTAGCGGCAGCATCTTTTCCAGCACGCAGGCGACACTGCCCAACTCCGCCCAGGCGGCGGTCAGATCATCGGTGTTCTTCACGCGGACTTGGCCTTTGCCGTCGTAACCCATACGCGCGGTTTTCAAGATGCCAGGCAGCAAATCAGCCCGCTCGTTTTGAACGGCCCGCAGCTGGGTCAGCGTTTCAATCACCGCATAGGGCCCGCAACTCACCCCCGACAGGTCCGCGCAGGCCGAGAAGTGGGCTTTTTCCGCGATGCGGTTTTGGGCAATGCCCACCACGGCCGCACTCGGCGCCACGGGTCGGGTCAGCGCCAGCGTTTGCAGGGCCTGGGCCGGCACATTTTCAAACTCGGTGGTAATGGCCTGGCACAGCTGGGAGAGTTGCGCCAGCCCGCTTGGGTCATCGTAGCCGGTCTGGATGTGGTGGTGACTCACCAGCCCGGCCGGGCTTTGCGGGTCGGGCTCCAGCACAGCGGTGAAGTAACCCAAGCGCTGGGCGGCATGCACAAACATTCGACCCAGCTGGCCGCCCCCCAACACGCCTAGGGTGGCCCGCTGGCCCGCGGCGTCCACACTGCCTGGGAAAATCGGAGTCATGGCTGCAACGTGACTATCGGCGCTCATACGGGCAAGGTCATAGCGCGAGCGGCTTCAGTTTGTGCGGCGCGAAACGCCAGTAACTTGGTCGCTAAGTCCGGGTTGTGCAGGGCTAGCAGGCTGACGGCGAACAGCGCGGCATTGGCCGCGCCGGCAGTGCCAATCGCAAACGTGGCCACGGGTATCCCCTTGGGCATTTGCACGATGCTATGCAGCGAGTCCACCCCTGCAAATGACGACTGGCTACTGGCACCCCCAGCACGGGCAGCGTAGTTTTGGCGGCCAGCATGCCCGGCAGGTGGGCGGCCCCCCCCGCGCCGGCAATGATGGCCTGCAAGCCGCGAGGGCCGGCTTGTTCGGCGTAGGCAAACAAGTCGTCGGGCATGCGGTGGGCCGACACCACCCGCGCTTCGTGGGTTACGCCAAAGTCCGAGAGAATCTGCACGGCATGCTGCATGGTGTCCCAGTCGCTGCTGGAGCCCATGACCACGCCGATCAGGGGCGTGCCCGGGGCGGTGCTGAGGCCGGGAGTGTCGGATGAGGGAAGGGTACTCATGGTAAGTCTAGTAAAGGGGGCTGGACATCCCTGGGTAATCGAAAAAACGTGGTTTCGGGCTTGGTCACGGGCCCGAAACCACGTTTGGACTGTTCGCGGCTGGACGGCGCATTGCCCCGCTGGTGAAACCGGCATTAGGGTGGAAGCCCTTTACCACGGCCACAAAGCTACTACTGCAACACAAGCGGTAGTTGAAATGCGAGGCAAATTCTGAAGATTACAGGTCCTCGCTCAACTCGCGGTTAGCGCTCCAACAAGATTTCCGGGCCTAGAATCACCAGGTCCACCCGGCCTTTCAGCGTCTGGTCGATGAAGGGCGTGTTCTGGGATTTGGATTTCATGAATTCCCGGGTGAAGGTCGTTTCCGCTTCGGTATCAAACAACACGCACTCAGCTTGTTGGCCGACTTCGATGGTGGGTACCGGCAAACCCATCAGGCGGCGGGGCTCCGCCGAATAGCGCTTCACCACCAAGTCCCACCCGAATTTGCCAGGCTCGACGAAGTGGTGATAGAGCGACACCAGGGCCGTATCCAGGCCGGTGATGCCGTTGGGCGCAGTAACAAAATCCTGGGCCTTTTCAAACGGCGTGTGCGGCGCATGGTCGGTGGCAATAAGGTCGAAGACGCCTTCGATGAGCCCTTCGAGCAGCGCATCACAATCGGCCTGCGTCCGCAGCGGCGGGTTCATCTTATAGTTGGTGTCGTAGTCGCCGATGTGCTCGTCGGTGAACATCAAATGGTGCGGGGCCACTTCCGCCGTTACCTTCACATCGCCGCGGGATTTCCACCAGCGGATGGTTTCCATGCCGAGCTTGCTGGAAACGTGTTGGATATGCACGTGCGCGCCTGCCGCCCGGGCCAGGCGAATGTCGCGGTCGATGATGATTTCCTCGGCGCAAGTCGGCGAGCCCTTGATGCCGAGCCGATAACTCATTACTCCTTCGTTCAGGGCGCGCGGCCCGGCCAACTCCGGCACCTCGCAGTGGCTGGCGAAAAACATCCCAAACTCGGTGGCGTACTGCATGGCCCGCAGCAGCACCGCCGGGTCACTGGTGGTATCCCCGTCGTCGGTGAGCATTTTCACCCCGAGCGTGCGCATGCCTTCGATTTCTGCCAGTTCCTTGCCCTGGCGGTCCTTGGTGACGCAGCCGGAGGTATACACCGGAATGCGGGCCTTGCGTTTGGCATTGTCGAGCACGGTGGCCACCGAGGTTGCCGAGTCGAGGGCCGGGCGGGTGTTCGGCATCATCACCACGCCGGTAATACCGCCATTGATGGCTGCTTCGCTCCCCGTCGTGATAGTTTCCTTGTTCTCAAATCCGGGGGCGCGGAAATGGACGTGGGCATCAAACATGGCCGGCATAAGAACGCGGCCGCGCGCATCGATGACGCGGGCGCCCTTGGGAATAGCTAGGTTGCTGCCGATGTCTTGAATTATTCCTTCGACAATCAGAACATCGCTCTCGAGCAGCACAGGTGAATTTTCAGAGGCGATACGGGCGTTTTGAAGGAAGAGCATGGAGAAATGAGTGCTGTAAACCGGCAAGGGGTATTAGAATATTCGGACTGTTGATGGAAAAAATACTCGGGCGGCACCAATTGCCGCTTCCGGCGTTTAGGGCGTAATCACCGTTGAGTTGGCTCGCTGCCGCGCGGCATACGATTCCTGCCGCGGAAATTCCCCCCCGGCGTGAGCCAGTCGAGCACGGCCATGCGAATGGAAATGCCGTTTTCGACCTGGTTGGTGATCAGGCTGCGCTCGTAGTCCATGACGGCGTCACAGAGTTCAACTCCCCGGTTCACGGGGCCGGGGTGCATAATGTAGAGGCCCCGGTCGCGGATTTCCGCTAGCCGGGAGTTGGTGATGCCATAGACCCGGTGGTATTCCCGGACGTTGGGGAAAAACTGCACGTCCTGGCGCTCCATCTGCACGCGGAGCAAATACACGATATCGGGCGTCCAAGCCATGGCCGCTTGATAGTCGGTGAAGCGCGGGATGGTGGCCGGCCCGTACTTGGGCACCAGCGAGCCTGGGCCGAGGTAAGCGACCTCGACGCCCAGCTTTTGCAGCAGGGTGCTGGTGGAGCGCGCGACGCGGGAGTGGAGAATATCCCCGATGATGAGGACTTTTTTGCCCCTCGGGTCGGGGAATTTTTCCTTGATGGTGAAGGCATCCAGCAGGGCCTGGGTGGGGTGCTCGTGCGCCCCGTCGCCGGCATTGATAACCGAGGCCGTGGTTTGGCGGGCAATCATGCCGGGCAAACCGGAGTGACCGTGGCGAACGACAATGTAGTCAGTGCGCATGGCTTGGAGCGTCTCGATGGTCTCGCGCACCGATTCGCCCTTGGTGATGGAAGAGTGGTCGACATCAAAATTCGTCACCTCCGCCGAGAGGCGTTTGGCGGCGACCTCGAACGAGGAGTGCGTCCGGGTGCTCGCCTCGTAGAAGAGCATGAGCACGGACTTGCCCTCGAGAGCAGGGATTTTCTTCACCGAGCGGGTGAACAGTTTTTTAAAGGACGTGGATTGGTCGAGCAGGAACTCGATTTCCTCACGGTGAAGGGATGCGATGTCGAGCAGGTCTTTACGTGCCATACCGAAGGTGGGAAAAAGTGAGGTCAACTAGCTAAAACAAACAAGTGAAGTCTTATCTGCCCCTCCCGCTGACGGGGAAACCGGCGGCCGGGGTGGGCCGGGGCGCTGGGGCAGCCGCCACCTTTGGCGGAGCGGGTGTTGGCGTCCGGGGAGGCAGCAATCAACTGCGGAACCACCGTCAATGAACGCAACGGACATAAAAAAACCGTTTCGGAATCCGAAACGGTGGCGGGGCAACACCCAGAAAAAACAACGGAAATACCAGCGGTAAAATCGGGAAAACCGATGGCGGCGAAGACCTTCTGGTCCACTCGCGGTTCCCTGTCGAGCAGGGCCTCGCGCTTCATCAACAAGTTTTTTGGTTGAAGCATGCTGCAAAATTACGGCATTGTTAAGCCTGGCAATTCATCGGTTAGATTAATTTTTTTCACCCCGCTTTTCGTGAAGTTTATTTTCACCCTAACAAGCTAAACCACGCACTGTTTGTTGTTTTTTTTGCCTTGAAAAAAAATTATGGCTTGCGTACCTAATTGCTTTGCAAGCATCATCCCTCTTAACTTTAGCTCTTTATTCCACAGCCGCGGCTAGCGGGCGGCCACTCTCCGGCAGTAAGCAGACGATGTAGTACTTGCTATTTCTGTGGAATTGGCAACATGCCCGCTACCTCACCCGACCACTGTCCATGAGGGCCTCCGGCTGGAAGTTTGGGGAAGTCGATTTCCCCGGTACGTGCGGCCTTACAAAACCCTGCCGGGTTGCCCATGCTTACGCTCCCTTTTCCGCGGCAGCAAAGACCGGATTTGGCCAGGAAATCAACTGCTTTTAAGGCCTTACTACCCCCGTGTTAACGCCTTGTTGATTTGGCTCACCAGCGCCGGACCTTCGTAGATAAAGCCCGTGTACAGCTGCACCAGCGACGCGCCCGCGGCTAGTTTTTCTTGTGCATCCTTGGCCGAGTGAATGCCGCCGGCGCCGATAATAGGCAACTCGCCCTGGCTGCGTTGGTGCAGGTAACGAATTACCTCGGTGGCCCGCGCCCGTAGCGGCCGGCCACTCAGGCCACCCGCCCCCAACGCGGCTACCTGCCCGGCATCCGTGGCCAAGCCCTCCCGGCTGATGGTGGTGTTGGTGGAAACCAGCCCGCTGAGCTTGGTTTCGCGGGCGATGTCGAGAATGTCGTCTAGTTGCGAATCGGTCAGGTCCGGGGCTATTTTCAGCAGCAGGGGCGCGGCTGGGCGCGGCTTAGGTTGCGTTCCTGGACCTGTTGCAACAAGTCGATCAAAGGTTTTTTCTCCTGCAGCTGGCGTAGGTTGGGCGTGTTGGGCGAGCTCACGTTCACCACAAAGTAATCGACTACCTCCGCCAGTGCCTCGAAACAAGCCACGTAGTCCTCGGCGGCCCGCTCGTTGGGTGTGTCCTTGTTCTTGCCAATGTTGCCGCCGATAAGAAGCTGCCGGTTCTGGCGCCGCGCCAGCCGCGCTGCTACAACCGCCGCGCCGTCGTTGTTGAAGCCCATGCGGTTCACCAGGGCCTCGTCCTGCGGCAGTCGGAACAAGCGCGGCTGCGGGTTGCCGGCCTGCGGCCGGGGCGTTACCGTGCCAATCTCCACAAACCCAAAGCCCAGCGTCGCTAGCTCATCAGTAAGGGCCGCGTTCTTATCAAACCCCGCCGCCAAACCCACGGGGTTAGGGAACTTGAGCCCGAATACCTCCCGGGCCAAACTCGGGTGCTGAAAGTCGTACAGGCCCCGGAGCATAGCCTTGACCCCCGGCACGCGGGCAACTCGCCGCAGGTTATCGAAAACCAGGTGATGGGCGCGCTCGGCGTCGAGATTAAACAATGCAGGTTTTACGAGTGCCTTGTACATGTGCGATGGTTAGCCAACCCAACCCTTACGGTCGAGCTTTCCGTATAAACTGGCTTCGGTTAGGTGTTGAATCTTGCTTTCCTTGGTGCCGGTCAAGTCGGCGATGGGGCAGAGCCATTTCAGAATCTGGCCCTTACGCACCCGTCCGGTTGGCTTTTTAAAAGCTGGGATATCGTCGGGGACCCGAAACCCGTAAGACAACTCTGTTTGCATGTCCGACAACTGTGCTTAGCCCGTGCAAGGTACAGCCATCTGACGGTGTTGAGCCATATTTGCCTGAGCTAATCATACACCGGCTTTAAGTCAACTCATGGCTGTTGCAGAATTCTCTGCTTACCAACACCCCAGTTGAGCAGGCCTGGCCGATATCGGCCCTGGGCACGGCTCGGAACACCACCTCGACTTGGGCCGCCTTGGCGACGGCGCCCGCCGAAACCAATAGGCCCAGCTCGGCCACGTAGCCCGTCAGCAAGCCAGGCCCGCTAAGATTGCTAAGGAGAACGCGGTTGCCCGCTTGCACACTCTTCGCTGCCAGCGCTTAGCCAAGGTGGCCCAGCCCGATACATCCGATGGCTGTAAGGCATGGTAGGGGTTCTAAGGGAGGAGCGGATGCTCTTGCCAGAAAGCGGGAAACAGTCGGGTAGGGCTCGGCTGGAAGCAAACAAGTGACTTCCTGTGGGAAGTCACTTGCCTGGCCTGGTTGAATTGATGTCTGGGATGTAAGCCGCCGCTACGAGCGGTCAGTTACCCGGGAAATATGCCTTTTTCAGGTATTCCCGCAGCGAAGTGGGCTTATTGCCCAGCAAACGCTCGACGGTATCATGCGTCCCGGCCAGCATGCCGTGTTGGGTGGCGGCCCCCCATTGGGCGAAGAAGTTGGCAACGGCTTCGGGGAAGCCGGCGGCGACTTTCTGCGCGATGTAGGGCGCCAGCTCGCTGCTGTGGTACGTGATGGGCCGGCCCGCTAAGTCGGAGAGTTCCCGGGCGACGTCGTGAAATGAATAGGCTTCGCTCCCGGTCAGGGTATACTCCTGGTTGTCATGCCCTTCGCTGGTCAGCAGGGCTGCCGTGGCGGCGGCCAGCTCGGTCCGCTTGACGAACGCTATCCTGCCTTCGCCCGCCGGGAAACGTATCTCCGCCTCCGGCACCTCGCTGCCAATCAGGTACGCCAGACCTTCAAAGTAGTAGCCGTTTTTAAGAATGGTGTAGACGAGCCCGGACGCTTTGAGGTAGGCTTCCGTAGCCAGGTCGCTTTCCGTAACCTCCGGCAGCACAAAATCGGTGCTGCGCTGGATGCTGGTGTAAAACAGGTGCTTCACCCCGGCTTCCTTGGCGGCGTCGATGACGTTGCGGTGCTGGCGGACCCGGTCTGTAAATGCCACGGTGGAAACCAGCAACACCTTTTCGACGCCCCGAAAGGCTTGCACCAAGGCGGGGTAGTCCAGGTAGTCGGCTTGCCGGACATCTACGCCTCGTTGCACGAGGTCCGTGGCTTTGCTCACGTCACGCACCAAGGCGGCGATTTGCGCGGCCGGGGTGGTCGTGATTAAGCAGTCGATGGTTTCGTGGCCTAAGCCACCGGTGGCTCCAGTTACTAAAATCATGCTAAACAGAAATTAAAGACCACTACTGCGTGGTCGGCAAGAGAGTGACGTTGAGAGGAGAAAAAAAGCGGGCGGCCACGGCCTTGAAGAAGGAGTTGGGCTAGCAGTGAAGTGCTTAAGAGGTTGTTAAACAAGAGGGGACACCGCCTATTAAGAGTTGGAAAGGTTTCAGGTGGTATTGGGGCAAAACCCGCGTATATTTGCTTGCGATTTGCAAGTGCAAAGATGGAGCATATTACTTGCAAAATGCAAGTGAAAAACAAAAATTTTTATGAAAGAGCTAAAACAGCGTTCTACTTGCCCCATCAGCTCATCACTCGATGTGCTAGGGATAAATGGACCTTGCTCATTCTCCGGGATATGGTGTTCGCGGGAAAATCTACTTATGGGCAATTCCTGCATTCAGCGGAAAAAATCGCAACCAACGTTCTGGCCGACCGCCTGGCGGTTCTAGAGTCGCAAGGCCTCTTAACCAAGGCCGTGGCCGCCGATAAGAAATCGAAGTTCACCTACCGCCTGACGGAAAAAGGTGTGGACACCGTCCCGGTTATTATAGAACTCATTTTGTGGGGCGCCAAGCATTGCCCCACCATCGTCGCCCCTGGCTTGCTGGAAGAACTTCTGGCTGGCAAAGACGCAGCCGTGGAGAAGTACCAACAACTCGCCCGCGAAAAGGCCCTGGCGTAAACCAGAGCGGCCGCGGACAGTCCTTTGTTCAGCACCTTCTTCACTTTGGCCAAGTTCTCGGCATCGAGCTCGTAGTACTTTCGTTAGGCCTGCGCTTACATTAGAGTATACAACAATCACTCTCCTAGTTTGGGCCGGGCGCCATGCCTAGGGAGGCCATTAGCGGCACACTCCCACACAGGGCTAGCCCATCGGTCGCTAATAGCAAGGCCAGCGCGCCCGCCCTCACCCATCGCCGCTGCCCTAGTCGCCGTACCAGCAGCACTAGGGCCAGCCCGACACTCGCCCGAGCCAGGTATAACTGCTGGATTTCGGGTCGCTGGAGCCGCAGACACAGCCAGGTCACTGCTAGCCAGCCAGGTATTGTCGGCTTCCTTGGCTTGCCGTGCTGCCAGTCTAAAGGCTTATGCTGAGCCATAGAAATCCGACGGCCACGACGGCAAATAGAAAGAAGCAGAAAACGCTGGTTACCGCATAGCCGCGGATGGCAAAGCAGGTGAGATCAATCGGCAAGTAGTAAACAGTCACTTGCTGCCCAAGCCGAAAACAAGCGCCGCCATCTTACTTCGTGGCCCCGATCCGACTGCCTTCCGGGAAGGCCAAGAAATCATCAATTTCCAGCGCGCCTGCCGCGTCTCGCTGAACTACCGCTTCGGTCAGGCCAAACAAGGTTGGTGGCGCAAGTTGATTCGAAACGACGATGTGAAGGGCAGCGTCAGTAATACTTTAGCGGGCGATAAAGGCTCAAAATATAGTCGGATTCCGTGGCACCCGCTGGCGCTAATGCTCCTATCGACAGTTTCTGTTCCTATTCTCATGCGGCCCCTTATCGCAATTTTTTGAGTTAATGCGGCGGGCCAGTGTAGTTTTTTGACCCGGTGCGCTACTAACCGAAAAAAGGCACTCGCAAACCAGTACCATGGCCACCGAAAAACACTTTCTGGAACAACTCAACCAGCACCTAGGCATTGCCCACAAAATCAGCCGGGCCTACCAGCCCGACGCCGACGAACGGGCCGATTTGCTGCAGGAAATGGTGTATCAGTTGTGGCGGTCGTACCCGTCCTTCACGGGGCAAGCTAAGTTTTCGACCTGGATGTACAGCGTGTGCCTGCACACCGCCCTAGCGGACCGACGAACCGTGCGCAAGCGGCAACACGAACCCCTGGTTGCTTGGCACGAGCAAATTCCCGACCCGCCCCTGATGACGGGTCGGAGGCCATCGAGTGGCTGTTCAACGCCATTGCGACGCTCTCTCCCCTCAACAAGGCCATCGTGCTGCTGTACTTAGACGACCTGAGCTACGAGGAGATTGCCACCATCACCGGCCTGTCCAAAGCCAACGTGAGCGTCCGGCTGGTCCGCCTCAAAAAAGAGTTGGAGTCGCGCTTGCCTGTCCATTTCAAATCAAGATGACCGATGTCGACACTAGATGAATTGAAGAATGCTTGGGCCGGAGCGACCACACCATCGTCCCCCAATCAGCGGGTTGACCGCGCGAACTTGCGGGCCATTGCTCAAGCCCAGAGCACCCACCACGTCAACCGGGCCATGCAGTATTTCTGGGCTTCCTTCACGCTCCAGATTATCGTTTATGCGTTGTTGAGCCACGTGTTTGTTCGCTTTTGGGGCATGCTAGCGGTGCAGGGACTTTGCCTGGCAGGGGTACTGCTCTACTTACCCTTTACCGTCGTGTTGCTGCGGCAGTTTAAGCAAGTGGCCCGAGCAAGCCCAGCGGCACCGGAAACGGATTTCTCCCTGCAGGCGCGAACCCAGCAGCAGTATAATAGCCTGCGGGCCTTCTACCGGTTTAAACGCAGATATGAGTACTTGCTCGTTCCGTTGAGTACCGCCTTGGGCGTGTGGCTCACCTTTCGACTGTACGTGCCGGGGGCGTGCTGCTGCACCTGCCCGGGGCCGGCTTCACCTACCTGCTATCCCTGCTGTCCTGCGGGTGGGCGATTCGGCGGGAGAATCGTCGCCACTTCGAGTTGCCGCTACGGAATCTGAAAGCCCTGCTGGCAGAGTTCAGTCACTAATCCTGTTGTTCATTTACAAACATGAAAACCTGGCTTATCTTCGGCTTGACCGTGAGCCTTTGGGCTTGCAACACCCTCAAGCAGCCCCCACCCGGGACTAAGATTCACGCGGGGCTGGTCAACGCCAACGGTCTCACGCTGGCTTACGAACGATTCGGCTCCCCTAAAAACGAAGCCATCTTGCTGATTGCGGGGACGAATAGCCAATTGACGACGTGGCCCCCGGCGTTGTGCGACTACCTGGCTCGCCGCGGCTACCAGGTCATTCGCTTCGACAACCGCGACGTGGGCCTTTCGACCCAGTGTACGCCGGCAGGCCTGCCCGATTGGGCGGCTATCGGACAAGCCCTGCAAGCCCACCAGCCCCCTCCGCTGCCTTATACCCTGGACGACATGGCCAACGACGCGGCGGGCCTGTTGACGGCGTTGGGCATCGACCGGGCTCACGTCGTCGGCGCCTCGATGGGCGGCATGATTGCCCAGCGGCTGGCCTACAATCACCCCCAGCGGGTGTTGACGCTGACCAGTCTCATGGCGGGGGCGGCAACACCGGGTTTCCACTCATTGCCAAACCGGAAGTGCTGGCTGGCATTCCGGCCCCGGGGCTGCCCGCCGACACGGCGGCCTACATCCGGCGGGAAGTAAAGTCGTTGCTAGCGCTCAGCGGCGCCGGCTTTCCACTGGATTCCCTGCGGGTGCAAACCGACGTCAAGAGGGCCGTTCGGCGGGCCTATTACCCGGACGGCTTGAGTAGGCAGGGAGCCGCCGCGCTGGCGGGTTTTTACGCGGGGCGGGAGCGCCAACTGCAAGCCATTCGGGTGCCCACCCTGGTGATTCACGGCAGCGACGACCCCCTGGTTACCCCCGCTGCCGGGCGCGACGTAGCGAGTAACATCCCCAACGCGCAGTTCGTGCTCATCGAGGGCATGGGCCACAGCATTGCCCCGGCCCTGACCACCCCCTTGGCCGATTTGATTCTACGGAACGCGAAGAAGAAGCTCTAACCGCCAACTTCTTGGTTTCACCGACCTTTGGCCGTATTCATTTGGATAGCCTTGATGTGGTGGCCTGAGGCGTATCGGCCTTTACCGAGGGAAGGTTAGCAAGACCAAAAGCGGTAGGCCGCCGACGAAAGGAAGTGGGCACACCACTCGGTTGCCTCACCTACTGCTAGTGGCAACCACACAAGGTCCCTGTTTCTGCACAGATTTCCCCTGCTTTTGAACCACCAATTATCCCCTTTTATACCCATGGAACAAGCCAATAGCGCCCCTCCCGGAAATGCGCCGGCGCACCGCCCGTTCGCGCAGACCTTTTTTCACGGAACCAAAGCGGACCTTCGGATTGGTGATTTAATTCAAGTAGGCTTTACTTCCAATTTTAAGCAAGACCTCCGGTTGAATCACGTTTACCTGTCTGCCACGTTAGACGCTGCGGTCTGGGGAGCGGAACTCGCGGCCGGGAGCGGCCGGGAGAGAATCTACTTGGTCGAGCCGACCGGCGCGATAGAAGACGACCCGAACCTGACCGACAAAAAATTTCCTGGCAATCCCAGCCTGTCCTACCGCTCCACCCAGCCCTTAAAGGTAGTGGGAGAACTAGGCAGCTGGCAAGGCCACGCGGCAGAACAAGTGCAGGCCATGAAGGAAGGCTTGGCCCGGCTGACGGAACAAGGGCTGAACAACATCGAGAACTAATTCGGTTACTTCGAACTCTGTTTGCAGCGGCAGCAAGGCCTGCTGCTGCAAACAGAATTGCTCGGCCGGGGCGAACTGGTAGATGTGGTGATTGAGCGTTTCAGCAGTTGGTGGCGGGTCTAGGCTTACAAGTCGCTTAGTATGGTTTGCCTAATTGACCATGCAACACCTTAAAGGGTACTATTTGATAATAAATCGTGTCCACCTACATCCGTTCGTAGGTAAGTGGACGGCTTTTAGCCTATTCCGGTAATTCGTCTCAAAGAGGCTGTGTCTCGGAAAAGTTTGCCCTGAAACTGGACGGCGATTCGCCGGTTTTGGTCATAAATAGTCGGCTGAAATAGGCCGGGTCATCGTACCCAAGATGGTAGGCAATTTCTTTTGCGGTTAGGGAAGTATGCGCCAGTAACCGCTTGGCTTCTAATATGATTCGGTTCTTGATCACCTCATTTGGCTGCGGCAACCGTAGGCGGTTGAACTTGTGCGTGATGGTTTTCGGCGCCAAACACAGTAAATCAGCGTAATCGGCGACGGTGTGCTTCAACTTGTAATGCTCTTCGACGAGCCGGGTAAACTTGCGGAAAAATTCCAGATCGTCTTGTTGATCAGTTATTTCAGTGGTCAAATGTTGTCTTTTCCACGAGCGCGTCGCGCGGATAAGTAATTGTTTGAGATAGGTGCGGACCATCTCTTCCAAGGAGCTGTCATTGAGGTTGAATTCCTGAAGCATTTCGTTGAATACCCCGCTCAAAAAAGCGTCTTCACCGTCCGAAAGCTCTACTTTGGGCATGTTGCGGATGTTGTTGAACAGTAACCCATCACACGCAACTTCCAGGTCATGGATCTGAATGCAGTAAAAATCGCGGTTGTAAAAGATGAAGTACCCGCGTTCCTCACCAGCTGCTTCCAGTTCCAAATATTGATTCGGACTGATAAAAAACAAGGTTGGTTGCTGCGTGTCGTAACAAGTAAAATCCACTTTAAGCTTATAGCCAGCAGGTAGATACAGGATCTTGATGTATTCCTTATAAGCTGGTCCGTTGATGGCGTGGGTTTGCTCCTGACTTACATGCAGCAAGCCCAACGTCTTTAAATTGTTGTTGAAAACGGTGGTACTCATGGCTCTATACGCTGGCGAACAGCAGGGTTTTACGTTTCAAAACAGCTTAAAACCGGTGAAGCGATGGTTCGCTTCACCGGTGTAATCGTTTAGTTAACTCCTGGCGAATTTTTCCAGCTCAGCGTTGAATTTGTCCATTTCTTCCAGGAAGAACCCGTGCCCGCCTTTTTCAAATTTGACGATGTAAGACCCTTTGATGGCTTTGTTGAGTTGTTCGGCCTGAGTAAAGGCACATAATTTGTCGTTTACTCCGTGGAATATTGCGACAGGCATTTTGATTTTTGATAACTCAGGGCGCAAGTCCAGGTCCCGCAATGCCGTGATAGCCTGCGTCGTAGCGTAAGGGGAGGCATTCAAGTTGATGCTTTCCAGCCATTTGATAGATTCTGGCGACAGGCCGCCTTCCTGGCCTTCAAAGGCCTTTCCAAAACCGGCCACCAGCTGCTCCCGGTTCGTTTTCGTCTGCTTGATCAGGTCAGCGGCGCCCTGGTCAGTGATGCCGTAGGGGTAGTTTTCGCGCTGTTTCCAGGAGGGGCCGGTTGCGCCGAACAGGGCTAAATTCTTGATATGCGCCCCTTTATATTTGGTCACGTAGTGTAGGGTTACCGCGCTTCCCATTGAAAATCCACCAAGCGTGGCCTGCTCGATTTTAAGTTTTTCCAACACCACCTTGATGTCGTCGGAGAACGTATCGAAATCGTATTTGCCGTAGGGTCTATCTGATTTCCCGAAACCGCGGAGGGAAATGCCAATGACCCGGAATCCTTTTTCAACCAGATACTGGTATTGGTATTCGTACATCTCATTGTTGAGCGGCCAGCCGTGAATAAGCACGACGGGCTGGCCTTGGCCAAGGTCGATTACGTGAAGTTTTACATTTTTCTCTACCTCAATGTATTCTTCTCTTCCCAAGGAGGCCGGCTTGCGGGTTTGTGCAAAAAGGAATTGGCTCTGGATAAAAGTGAACAGGAAGGCGATGGTCAAGGCAATTGTTTTCATCGGGGTAGTAACGTTGGCTTTTTGGTTTAACCTGCTAACCGTTAGCAAGTTGTCGTTGTGTTTCAACATTACAAAGGTGGGGGTTTACCCCTCCAGAAGAATGGATAAAAGACTATGTGCCATGTACATTTTTCCCGAAAGGTGATTTTACGGCTCGTAAAAAGTCGTAAGCTGAGGTAATCGCTGCTGTACCAGCATCTGTTTCATCGGTTCAAACCGAGCCAGCTCCACCTTATTTTTGGTGACGACGATATAAAATGGCTGCTTCATTTTGGCGGTGAGGTGATAAATAGTCGCTAGCTCGGCAATATCCTCAGACCAGGCCGCCATGGCATACAAAGAAGGAAATGGAGTCTTCGCCAGCCTTGCATAAACTTCCGGCGCCAGCCTGATTGGCATTGGCTTTCCACTACGAAAACGGGTTTGTTCCAGTAAAGAATCGACGTATGCCTCGGCCGGCGTATTCATCATGCGCCAGATATCTTTAGTGAACGGTGTCGGCGGCACCACGGCACTTGCTTGGGCAGGATGTGGGGTAATGTTACGGACCGCATCCACCACGTGGGTCGCCTCATGCAGTAGCACATAAATGATTGCCTCCATATTGCCACCTTCCACGCGCACGCTATAGCCGGAGTCAGCCTCCTGCCGGAAACAAGTATTCTCTTTCCAGGTCGCCCATTGAGAAATGTTCTCGTCCAGCAAGCTGGCGCGGAAAGTAATATTGAACATTTTCGCTGCGCCGCCGGTCTCCACCGGAGAAGTTAATGCCGTGTTCGGCATATTATCCATGAAGCTGATGCTTTGCAGATGTTGCTTCAGGATGCGTTGATGCAATGGCGTCAAATGGGCAAATGCTTTATCAACTTTTCCTTTTTCAGCGGGTGTTAATTGATGGTTGACCGGTTTCATGCCCGCCTCGCGGAAGCTTTTGAAAACACTTTCGGGTGCAACTTGTATCCGTTGCGAGGGATCCTTTTGAAGGGAAGAATTCAGCTTTTGAGCAACTGAAGAAGCTGAAAAGAACAGCGTTGCCACAGCCGACATGGCCAATTTAAACCGCCATTTTCTGATCATACAGGGTTTCAATTTGAGTTATAAAAGGCTTCGCCGGAATGCTTCGAACAAAGCTTTCCGGCGAAGTTTGATACTAAACTATTCATCTGTACTCTTTAACCAACTGATGGCGGTGCCCTCCAGGAGTAGAATAGTATCTCACCGATAGAGGGAAATCACTTGTTCCCGTTATCGGCGCCATCAGGCAGTGGGGCGACCAGCATGATCCGCGTTTACGGACGATTAGTGAAAAGAACATTCGGTCTTAGCCACCACCTTATCCTGACAAGCATTGTCGAGGATCTGCTCCATTTCCAAAAGTAAGCCGGGAATGGGCGTATCGCTCGTGTTGGTCAGGCAAAGTGAGCCGTTGGTTGTCAAGGCACCAATCGTCTGTTCCATTCCTTTCCCCGAGCGGACCATTGGGCCATACAACGCTTCCAGTTTTAAGGGACCGAAATCAGTTTTATATTTTAACCGGACCAGGTTGGTCACCATGATATGATGGTTGAATGCCTGTTTAAGGGCGTCCAGCATTAACTGCATATCATTGTGGCCGAAGACAAGGTTGCGGAAAAACGATAAGTAGCCCGTCGTATATTCAACGGAACTGGTTCCCCCCAGCCCAGCCTTCGCCAGTCTGGCCAAATCCCAAAAAGATAGGTACGGCTGGTGTTCAAAAAACACGGATTGGGTGGTGATATTCAGGCCAACGTTATCATCTAGGTGGAGGGCGCCTCGTGTGCAAACAGGCGAAACCAACTCCATCCTGGTCTGGTCCCACTCCGGACGCATTTTCCTCGTAGCCAGTAATACGGCCGCGCAAATGGCACCGTGGACGCTGGTATTTTCTTGTCTGGCGCGTTCGAGAAGGTTGCGGGTTGTGCTTGCAGAAAAGCGGTGCGATGAAACCAAGGGCTGAACTACCTCCGTCTTCATTTTCAGTTCAAGCACTTGCTCGACCGTCTGCGCGGGCAGATCTTCCGGCAGATCGAGGGTTTGGTCGTTGGACACTTGCGGCTCCAGTAGTGCAAGCTCATTTCCGGTAACGGCCAGCAGTATGTCCCGCGTTAAATAGCTCAAGGAGGTCCCATCGGCCACCGTGTGGTTGGCGGCCAGGATCAGGACGGTGCTGTCTGTTTTTTGCAACAAAACAACCCGTAAAAGCGGGCCTTCGGCCGTGTTAAACCTTACGGAAAGCTCCTTCTCAACCTCTTGTTCCCACCGGTAATTTTGCTCTACGTGCACCACGCGGAGCGGAATGGGCAGGTTCTCCACGTGCTGTAAGGTAGGTCGCCCCAACTCATCTAGCGCAACTCGGACCGAGAGATTCGGATGGCGTTGTTGTACTATGTCGATGGCCTTCCTCCATTTTTCCACGGGCTGGGTTCCCGAGATGTCTGCGGCCAGACAAAAATCCTTGGAATCAATTTGATCTAGCAGCCAAAACGTTTTTTCAAATGCCCCCAAGGTGCGGTTCTGTTGTCTTTTCATTTTGCATTGATTTAGGTGAGGGATAGCAACAGGGAAGTTCCTGCGCTAACTTGAATGCAAAATTGGCGGACTGAGACAGGGTAGATAATGGACAAAAGTCGAAGGGGCATGCACATTTTGCCATCCGTTTGATCCCTTCTAACAGTAATTTAAATGACTACCTAAAATGATTAACCTTTCTTAATGTATCACCTTGCCAATGGTTCTTTAATATCTAATAACCTCGGTATAGTATAATATTCGGTTTCCGTGAATGTTAAATAAACTATTGTAGATAGAACCTATCACGCACCAGCTATTTTTTAATCTGTGGTATAAGCCGACTTATCCTCCGTTTAGCCTGTGCACTGCAGGCCATTACAGTGCTCAATAAATACTGACAGCAACACGAATTAGGCGCTTCATGCGGAAAGGGGTAAATGCTGACCGTACGACTACTAATTGTTATCGGGTAGCGCAAGTCAAGGCCTACTTACGCCTCAATCCTCGAGCCCTAACCATTAGACTCATTTAGCATCTTACACACGCCCACGGGTGTTGCGGGGTCGGGCCGGCTACCTCCACGACCAGTTGCCCACCCGTAGCGGCGAGTTCTTCCCGGACTTCCTTGAGTACGCGGGCCAGGTTCACCGACTCGCGGGCTAGATCCGTTTGCTGCCGAGTGCTACCAAAGTCGGCCAGGCGGTCGAGCGTGTGGCGAAAGCGGGCCAACGGCTCCTGCATCATGATCAGGATGGGAGTGAATTATGCACCAGGCCTTGCTCTAAGAGGCGAAAATAGGTGCTTTTCCGCTCCGGAATTGGCGGAGCTACCTCTAGCAGCACCTGAGGCAGGGGAAGAGGCGCGGTTGCCCACGCGGCGGGTGGTAGAGCAGGCCTGAGCGAACTGGCAGGCGCGGGGCATTGCGCAACGCCTGCGCGCCTACGCGTTGTGGGAGCTCTACGTAGCGTATACCTGTGTCCAAGCGCAACTTCGGGCGATTTTAGCCCAGCAACGAAGCGAGCAGCCTCCAGGAATCCTCCCGATAGCGCCTGATTAGAAGGGGGGGGTACTGGAAGGAGGCCCCACCACCGCGGTCTACCTCGACCGTAAACCGGTACTTATCGCGCGTAAAACCCGTTTATATCCCGCTCTTCGCGCTCGTATATACGGGTACATGACCAATCCTTCCGCCTCGGATGAGGCCCTTCGCCGCCGCGCTGTGGCCGCCGCCATTGCCCTGACCGTAAACACGCCCTTGGCGCCCAAACGTTACGAACGCCAGTTGCTGGCTCGCTACCAAGCCGGGGAACTCACTATTGACCAAGTGCTCGAGCTACTGGAGGCCAGCGTTTACCACGTCTTCTACCACAGCCGGGCCCGGCCCGGCCTCGTGCAAGCCGATCTGGACGCGCTGCTGGACTGGTCGCGCCGCTACAATGCCGCTCACGGCCTAACGGGTTTGCTCTTGTACAGTGACGAGCGGTTTGTGCAGGTGCTCGAAGGCACGGAAACGGCCGTGCGCACGCTCTTCACCCGCATTCAGCAGGATGAGCGGCATACGCAAGTCGTCACGCTCAGCGAGGGGCCCGGACCCAAGCGCTGGTTTGCCGAGTGGAGTATGACCTTAGGCGAGGTCAATGCCCGCGAACTCGAGCACGTACTGGACATCGTCGAGACGAAGACCGCTGGGCCGGTGGCCCCGCTTGATCCGCATCTAGCCATTCTCCTGCAGGCCTTCGGTCTCGCTGATCCTGACCTGGGCTAGCCTAGCAGCCTTTCTTACCGTCACTGCCCCGCTCATTCAATGTCCTATAATCCGCCTAGTACAACTACCGGTGGCGAGGTAGATACGGGCTTCGGCCAGGGAGACCCCAGATCCTGCCGAAATAGCGTAGTTTCGAATAACAGCCGTATCTTCCTTCCTGGCGAGGGGCGGCCCTGGCTTACCTGATCCTCTACCTGATGCTGCTATGCTCTCCCCTCAACCCGAGCCGCTGTCCTTGGAAGCGCAACTGGCGGCCCTGCAAGAAGAAAATCGGCAGCTGCGGGCCGGCCAACTCGTGGCGCAGGTGGTGCAGGCCGCCGCCGATGACGAAGAGCAGCGGCAGGCGCGGTTTCGGACCGTGTTTGAGAATTCACCGTTCGGGCAGAAAATCATCACCTCGGACCTGCTGATCCGCCAGGCCAACCAGGCCGTGGTAAAGATGCTGGGCTGTGGCCGCCTGGAAGACGTGGTGGGTCACCGCATCCTGGAGTTTGCCCACCCTGACTTCGCCGACGACTGGCGGTATCTGCAGCAGCGGCTGTGGGCGCATAAGCTGCCGCACTTCCGGCTGGAAACCTGCTTGGTGCGCCCCGACGGCTCCTCGTTCTGGTGTCAGGTCACCTCCATCCGCTTCCCCGACGGGGAGCACGAGCTCGGCTACACCCAGCTCGAGGATATCAGCGAGCGCAAGGCCCTGGAGTTATCGTTGAAGCGCCTCTACGACGCGCAGGAAACCATTCTGCATCTAGTCACGCATGACGTGAAGACGCCCATTGCCCACATCCAGCTGCTGACCGACCTGTTGCAGCGCCAAGCGGCGATGGCCCCACAGGCGCCGGACGAAGCGCAGGATACGGCGCGTTACTTGGCCCTGATCCGCCAGGCCTGCGCCGAGGCTAACAAGCTGCTGCAGGACGTGCTGTTTCTCGGCTCGCTCGACGCGGCCCACTTAAAAAAGCAACCCACCGACCTAGTCGCTTTGCTGGAACGGCGGCTGGCCCCGCACCAGCTGGTGGCTCACGACAAGAACCTGACGCTCACCCTGGAGGTGCTCACCCAGCCCTTGCAAGCTAATCTGAACGCCGACATCTTCGGGCGGGTGGTGGACAACCTGGTCAGCAACGCCTTGAAGTTCACGCCGGCCGGGGGCCAGGTGACGGTGCAACTACAGGAGTGCCCGGGCTGCGTGCAGCTCACGGTCCGTGACACGGGCATTGGCATTCCCGCAGCGCTGCAGGAGCAGCTCTTTGACAAGTTCAGTTCCTCGGCCCGAGTGGGCGTGGGGGCGAGGCCAGCACGGGGCTGGGCCTGTTTATTACCCGCCAGATTGTGTTGTTGCACCGCGGCAAGCTGTGGGTGGAGAGCCAGGAGGGCGTGGGCACCTGCTTTTTTGTGGAGCTGCACTAAGCAGGATAGTGGGGTCTAGCAAACGTGCCTTAGTAGGTACCGGTAGGAGAGTAGCATTTCCTAGCTAGTTAAACAGTAAAAAAGTTGCTTTACGTAACTCGAGTGGCGGTTGCAAAAGTCGACATCCATTTCGGTTGGCCTCAATACTAGCTGCTTTTTAGTGGTTCAGTCGCCAGAAAGTGGCTGCCTTAGTCCAGATTTTTTCTGGCTATCAGACTTCTACAACCGCTACTCGACTTATATGACTGACTAATTTCATTATCATTGGTATAGCTCCACCTACTGATTTCATTGTGTATTATGCTCTCCCTTCTGCTTTCCTGCTGGTTGGCCTGGAGCGGCCCTTTTCCCGTTTTACACAGGCAAGTGCCACAGGATAAAACGGGAACTGCTCCCTACCTAGTGGGTACTTGGATCATGGCGGGTTCCGTATACGAAAAATCGCGCCGTACCTCCAAAACAACAGTCGTTATAGAGTCGACGAGCGTCATGTGTAATAGCTGTGCCGAAGTCACCTTCCGAGCGGACGGTACGGGACAAGTGAAGGGCGAAGGCGGCAGGGGAGACAGTACAACCTTTAGGTGGCAACGACAGGCAGCGACCTTGACCTTGCGCAATAGCCTATCGACCCGATACCCCGCTTTAGCGAATGGACGCTATACTATCTCCACTTCGCTACAGCCGAGTGGGCTGACGGTCTTGGAGTTGATGGATGCAAAGAAAGTACGGCACATTCTCCGCCGGTAGGCCATGGCTTAGTCTGTTGAAAATAGAATTTTAGGCCTGTAGAGCAAGCTAAAGCGTTAAGCCCTTGCCTTGGTTTTGTCGCTTAACGTACTCTTTGTGGCTGTTGCAAAAGTCTGCTAGTCGGCGGACAACAGGTACTTGGAGCCCCCGCCGCTTAGCAGGGGCGCTCCGCCAGCTTGTTTAGAGCTATATAAGCGCCGATGTGACCCCGTAGATTACCTGCGCAGAGTTTTGCAACAGCCACTCTACGTATCGGACAACGATAAATCTGATGATGCCTTGCCTACACCTAGTTGACACGTAATAGGGGTGATAATCGCGCGGCGGGCAAGGGCTGCTTAGGTCAACTTCTTTCGCTCGAATTGTAAATCGCCACTCAGGGCCTCCTGCTTCAGGATGGACTCGTGCACGACGCGGGCCTGGCGGCCGGTTTCGTCGGCCTTGGCAAAAAACAAGTGGGCCACATGGTCTTGCCCGTTCTCGACGAAATGCATTCCTACGTTGTGTAGCAGCATCTTGGTTTCTTCCAGCCCGCGCATGGACTGGTAGAGCATACTTTCCACCGATTGAGTGACTTCGCTGAGCAAGGCGCTGACGGTATACGCATGTCCCGTGTGGCAGCGGTAGCGAATCAAGTTGCCTTCCACTAGTTGGGTGAGCGCGCCGTGACAATCGGGGCAGGTGAAGGGGGTGAGCTTGCCTTTCTCGATGATACCTAATTCGAAGCCGCCGCCCTGCTTGGCAATAGTGAACTCGATTTTCAGCAAATCCAATTCGGCAGCGGACAGACGAGTTTTGGCGGGCGCCCGCTCCTGCGTCAGCCGCCCTAGCAGCGCCCCTAATTGGGCGAGTGGCACGACAAAATCGGCCACGACGAATTCGAGGGCGTTGGCGGGCATCGAGGGCTGCTCGGCATCTAGTGGCTCTTGAACAATGGCATACCCACCCATCCGCTGCACCGACCACAGGCCCGAGGTGCCGTCGTCGAGGTAGCCGGTGAGCACGACCCCAATTACCCGGGGGCCGTAGGTGTAAGCCGCCGAACGAAACAGCGCGTCAATGGAGGGGCGAAACCGGTTTTCTTTCGGGCCTCGCGTGCTCAACACCCGGTTGTCTTCGAGCAGCAAGTGGTGGTCGGGGCGGGCCACGTAGATGACACCGGCTTCAACTATTTCCTCGTCCTGCGGGTGCCGGGCGGGCAGCGCCGACACCGAGCTAAGCAACTCCGGCAGTATACTGGGAGAATCGGGGGTAAGTGTTGCACCACGAAAATCGGGGCCGGAAAGTCAGGCGGCAAAGATTTAACGAGCTCAAGCAACGCCGCTACCCCGCCGGCCGAAGCGCCGATGACGATAATGTCCCGATAAAACTTTCGGCTTTTCACGGGGGCGACGTAGTCATGGCGTTTTCTAGAACAAAGTGAAAGGCAGGCAGAATAGCAGTTGCGCCAGCTACGGTCGCCGGCCTGGCTAACTGCCACTTACCGGCCGTGCTCAGCCCACACGACCCTAGCGCAAGCAGGAGCAGGAAAGTAAGCCCCGTAAATCCGGGTCCTGTTGAGTAGCAGCTCTACCTGCTTGACTCTCTTACGCAGGTAAGTGAAATAAGGCGCCTAATTTTAACTGGTGCAGGCACTCGTGCAGTACCGGATCTACGTTGCACAACCAGATGTCAGTCCGCCGCCGTCGCATATTCAAGAGCAGTGACACAAAGTGGCCAATGCCCAGCGGGTGCGGCGCAAAGAGGCTGCCGCAGTCAACGAGTAGTTGGGCCGGCGGCTCTACCAGCAGGGAAGCTAGCTGCTTGGCATCCAAGCCCGCCAGATTCACGGGCGTTAGCGCGGCGGCTCCACCCGGTCCGGCAAGCGAAACAGGAAAGTACTCTAACATAATTACGGAGGAAAAGCACGAGGGAAACCCCGAAACGACAAACCAGTGGACGCTCTAGGCAGTTGCTAATGGCTGGAAGCTAGCTTTAAAAGCAAATAGGCTTTTTCAGCAGCTTCCAGAATTAAAGTAGGCCTACGAATAGGTGTACAAAGGAACCGTTTCTTTCGCCTCGCCAGCCCCGCACATTTACGGGATTGTCGGGGGTAACTACCAAATTATAGCTCCGTATTCATACGGTGACGCCCTCGCCGGGCGTTGAGCCCGCTTAGCGTAGCAAGAGGTTGGGTGCCAGTCTTAAAGCCGAGAACCCGGCCGGGAGTCGAGCCTTTTCTGGCTAGAGCAAGCCTTGCTCGATGGCATACTTAACCAGAGCCGGGGTATTGCTGACCCCGGTTTTTTCCAGCAGGTTCTGCCGGTGCGACTCGACCGTGCGCCGGCTGGTAAAGAGCTTGTCGGCAATCTGTTGGTTGGTGAGCCCGGCGGCCACCAGTTGGAGTATTTCGCGCTCTCGGTGCGTGAGGAGCGCCCCGGCGCCCGCGGCCGCCTTAGGTTGGCTAGGCTCGAGCAGCAGGAGTTTATCAAGCAGGCCCAACCCGATTTCCGAGCACAAAAAACGCTGGCCCGCCGCCACGCTCTGCAAGGCCGCGACTACTTCGTGCTTCGCCGCGTTTTTGAGCACGTACCCGTGCGCCCCGGCCGCCAGGATTTCCCCGATGGTCCGCTCGTGGGTCATCATCGAGAGCAGCAGGATGCGCAGGTGCGGGTGCTCTTCCCGCAGGCGATGGGTGGTGGCCAGCCCGTCCAGTACCGGCATGTTCAAGTCCAGTAGCACGACGTCGGCGGCCACGTTCGGCAGTTGATCGAGCAATTCTTGCCCGTTGGCCGCTTCCCCCACCACTTCAAAGAGGGGATTGTCGGTGAGCAGCGTGCGGAGGCCGTCGCGGATCAGGACGTGGTCGTCGACGATAAAAACGCGAATCATAACTAGGAAAATAAGGGCAGGGGAATGCGCAGACGGACGTGCGTGCCGAATTCGGGGAGGAGTCGATGGCAACGGTGCCGCCGAGCAGCGCCACGGCGTCGCGCACGGTGCGCAGACCCAGGCCTTCGGCGGCGGTCTGCGTATCGAACCCATGGCCATTGTCTTCGGCCCGCAAGCTAACCCAGTTCGGCAAGGTTTCCAGCTCCAACGTCGCCTGCGTGGCGCCGGCGTGCCGCACGATGTTGTGGGCCAGCTCCTGGGCCAGGCGGAAGAGGGTCACTTGGATGGGCGCCGGCAGCTCCCGTTCCTCGCCCCAAATCTGGCAATCCACGCGCAACTGCGGCGTCGATAAATCCCGGCAGACATCGCGCACGGCGGCCGCCAAGCCAAACTCGGTGAGGGAGGTGGGCACCAGCTCGTGGGCCAGCGTGCGGGTCTGGTGCATGGCGTCGGCCAGCAGGCGGGCGGTTTGCTGGTGCAAGCCGGCCAGAGCGGGCAAGGCCTGCAACGCGGGCGTGTCCAGCTGATCGAGGTGCAGCTTGGTGGCGTACAGCACTTGGCCTAAGCCGTTGTGCAGCACTTCCGCCAGGCGTTGCCGCTCGTTTTCTTGCGCTTGCAGAATGGCTAGTAGCAATTCTTTGTGCCGGTCCAGCTTCAGGGCTAGGTTCTCGGCTTCCAGCCGCTCGACGTCGCTCACGTCCAGGCATACGCCGAGCACCCGTTCCGGCGTCCCCGGCGCGGCGGGAAGCAGCACGGCTTTAAAGTCCACGGTCCTTACTGCGTCGCCCACGCGCAGCCGCAATCGAGCGTCAAAGTTGCTCGTGCCGGCCCCTATAATACGCAGTAGCCGCGCCGCTGTGCCCCGGTCGTCGTCGAGCACGGCATCGAGAAAGTGCTGGAGACTGACAGTGCTGCCTACCGGACGGCCCAAGAGGCGGTACAAGCCGTCGGACCAGGTAAGGACTCGAGTGCCCAAGTCGTAGTCCCAACTACCCATACCAGCTACTGCCTCGGACTCCTGCAGCAGCGTCAAACTCTTTATTTGCGCCTGCTCGAGCAGCTTGCGCGCCGTAATGTCTTCGGCGCTGTACAGCAATCCGTCGTTTAGCTTCACTCCTACCAGCCGAAACCAGTGGTTGTACCCTTCGTGGTTGTAATACACCTCGAAGTCAGCTCGCCGGCCGGTTTCCACGACGGCCTTGAACTGCTCGAAAATCCCCGTGCTTAGAGCCCCCGGGTGCAATTCGTTGTGGCGCTGGCCAATCAGGGATTGACCGCGGTGGTACGCTTGCGTGACGGGGTTGACCAGCACGTACTCGAAATCCAGGATGCGGCCCTCGGCGTCGCGTACGGCTTGCAGCAGCATGACGGCATTGGTGCTGGAATTAAACACCGATTGCAGCCGGTCCTGGCTGTCGCCAAGGGCCCGGGTGCGCTCCGCGACTTGCTGCTCCAACCCGGCATTGAACTCGAGCAGCACTTGTTCGGCCTGCTTGCGGACGCTCACGTCGCTGGCAGCGCCCAACCAGCTCGTGAGCCTGCCCTGCGCGTCGAGCACCGGAATGGCCCGCGAGTGCGTCCAGCCTTCGGTGCCGTCAACCCGCCGCACGCGGTGCTCTAGTTCAAAGGGAAGTTTGCGGCCAATGGCCTCGGCGATGGCCGCCTGCACCCGGGGCCGGTCCGTTGCCGGGATGTATTCTTCGGACCAAGTGGGGGTCGGGCGCAAGGCATCAGCCAGAAAATCCTTGCCAATCAGCAGTTCCATGCGCGTCCAGTCGGCGCTCACCCGGTACACGGTATCCGACGTAGCCGTGACCAGCAAGCGGAACTGCTCCTCGCTCTGGCGCAGGGCTTCTGCAGCTTCGTGGTGGGCCGTAACGTCGAGGAGTACACTGCTGACGCGCACCGGCTTTTTCCGCTCCCATTCCACCACCCGGCCGACTTCGGACAGCCAGCGGACCGCCCCGTCATCGGGGCGTACGATGCGGTAGTCGGCTTGGAATTCCCCGTGCGCCTCCACCTGTTGGCGAATACCCGACCACGTCGCGTCGCGGTCCTCGGGGTGCGTTAGGGCTATGGCCTGCGCCACGGGTAGCACGCCCTGCGCGGGGTCGAGGCCCAGCATCAGAAACCGCTCGTCGTTGCCCCACATCACGTCCTGCCGGTAGTCCCAGGTACAAATGCCCAGGTGGGCCAGCCCGATGGCCTGCCGCAGGCGGTCGTCGGATTCGCGCAGGGCTTGCTCGGTTTGCTTGCGGGCCGTGATGTCGCTAAAAAGCACGGCCACGTGCTGGTCGGGCGGGAACCCCACGGCAAAGGCATTCACGTCAAACCAGCGGTGCACTGATTCGGCGTAGCCTTCAAAGCGCGTGGGCTCCCCGGTGCGGGCCACCCGGCCGTACAGGTCAGCGGCGAAGGGCGCGCTGGCGGGCACCAACTCGTTCATGGTTTGCCCTAGGGCCACGCGCAGGCCGGTATGCTTTTCAAACGCCGGGTTGACGTCCAGGAAGCGGTAGTCGACGGGACGTTGCGCTTCGTCGAAGAGAACTTCCAGCACGCAGAAGCCTTCGTCCATCGAGTTGTAGAGCGCGGCGTAGCTATCGGTGGCGCGCTGGGTTAACTCGTCTTTCACTTGCAGTAGTTCCTCGGCGGCCTGCTGGCGCTCGGTGATATCCTGGATCAGGCCGAGGAGCTTCACGGGCTGGCCCGCGGCGTCGCACTCCACCCGGCCGTGGGCTTCGAGTAGGCGCAGGTGGCCGTCGGGGTGGTAGATGCGGCGCCGGTAGGAGTAGGGCTGGCGGCCCGCAATGGCTTGGGTCAGTACCTGCTCTATCAGCTGGATGTCGTCGGGGTGGGAACGTGAATCAATGAACGATGAGCTGGGCGTAAAGGCGCCGGGCTTTTCGCCAAACAAGCGGAACAGGCCATCGGAAAAATGCAGGTAGCCCGTGGCTAGTTCCAGCTCGTAGCTGCCGGTGTGGGCCACGGCTTCGGTGCGCCGGAGCAAGGTATCGCTGGCAGTTTGTTGGACCTGGTGCTGCTGTTCCCCCTCCTTCTGCGCGGTGATGTCCTGCCAGTATACCACCCAAGCGTCGGCTTGCTGGGCCGTGGCCATGGTAATCCATTGCTGGTGGTGAGGCAAAAAAAACTCGCTCAGGGGCTGCGGGCTGCTCGTTACCTGTTGCAAGGCCTGTTGGAGGTCACCTGGTAGCGTACCACCCGGCAGTTGCCCCACGGGCTTGCCCAGCAGGTCCGGTTGCGGAACGCCCCACCAATGGGCGGCCAGCTGATTGAGGCGCAGCACCGTCCCGTGCGCGTCCAGAACCACCACGCCCCAGGGCAGGGTCTCGAGCAAAGATTCCGCGTCTGGTCCACCCCCGCAGCATCACCCACGGGGGCTGGGGTAGCGGGCCGCCCGGCGGAGCATCGTTACGGGAGGTGGTTTTGCGCATGCACGAGAGGTGCCAACAGGAAGCAGTTAGTGGCCTGTTACCAAGGTTTACGCAAGCGTATACGTTTTAGCTAAGCGAGAAAGTGTACGCCAGAGCAAAGCACTACCTGGCCTTATACTGGTTGCGGCCAGCAGCGCTTCCGGGTAGGTCGATTACCAGCCATGCCACTGCTTGGCTAACGGCGTCAATTCAAGGAGCGGCGCTCGTGACCCGCGGCCAAAATAACGGAAGCCACGGCCAGCAGGTGCTGGCGGGCTTCGGCGGCCACCATGGGCGCTTGCTCGAACGAGCACGTCAGATCCACTGGTAACTCCCGCCCAGTCCTACATCCAGGCCCGTCTGCCTCGTCGAATACGATGAGACGGGGGAGTGCTCTTCTGGAGCAGGCTTGATCGATAACAGAACCAGCCGGCGCGAACCGAGGTCGGGCACGGCCAGATCTACCCGGCCTAACAGGGGCAAGCTCAGCAGTGCCTGGTGCCAAGCCAGTACAACGTGCACGACAACCAGGGGCTGTTCGTCGTAGCTGCACAGCTTCAGCAGCAAGTACGTGGGGACCGGGGTGAAACTATTCATGCCCAATAAGGAAAAAGAACTTCTAAAAAATTGCGATTTGCTGGTCCCGCATCAGTCTAGCCAAAGGGGTGGCGAAACGCGAAACGCTTAATCCATTGTTACCTCCGGCAAGGCTCCGTAGCCCCAGGAGCGTCGCCCTCGGGCCGCGGAGCCACGGCGGCAAGGCCGTTTCCAGCTACGGGCAAACAAACAACGGAGAGATAAAGAGGCGGCGCAGCTAGCCGACTCGGCCGGCTTCGGTAGCCGCGTCGAGGGCTTGGCGCATAGCCGCCCAGCTTAGCTCGCCCGCCACGTAGCGGGCGTAGAGCTGCTGCGCGGAAGGGGAATTTCTAGCTTTTAAGCGGGGTAGGAAGGCTTGCATCTGGGCCAACACCCACTGTCGCTGGACGGGCGTTTGGGCATGCGAGCCAAAGCGGGCATCATGTACCATACAAAGAACCGATAAGGAGCGCAGAGATACGCTACGCCAAAGGTGCAGGTAGAAAAACCGCAACCCACTTCGGATTATACGAAAACTGAACTTCGGATTATACGCAATTTCGTACAAGAAGAACTTAGAATAGTTGTGCCGTTCTCCCTGAGGCAGTAACATCTACGATAAGCAACTCTTGAAAAGCGCCGAGGAGTACTGTTTCTAGGTTGCTTCAGCGGCAGCTAATAGCATCAACCAAATGGTTATGCGAAGATGAGTTTGAATCAAGCGAAGAGGCCGACTACTTCTTTTTGTCTGAAGATGAAGGCAATAGCCACACGATTACCCTGTTCGAGTTCTGGGATCCTAAGGCCACGCCGCGGGCTGCTTATACCCAAATGCCTTTTTGAGCTTCTTACTCTCGCCAAACCGAACCGTAGTTTTGGGATTCTTACCGGAGGGCCGTTACCGCCGCACGCCGGTTTGGCCCACCGGCAGCGGCGGGGTACGCCCGAACCTTTCAGCACCACAGAGCGAGCGGGCGGTGCCGCCCGGCAACCAATGAATGTAAACCACTACCTCGCGCGGATTCAGTACCACGGTCCCCTGCAAATCGACGCACATACGTTGGCCGAGCTGCAGGAGGCCCACCTGCGGGCCGTGCCGTTTGAAAACTTGAGCATTCACGCCCGGCAGCCCATCGTGCTGGACGAGCGGCAGCTGTTTGCCAAGGTGGTCGAGCACCGGCGCGGCGGCTTTTGCTACGAGTTGAACGGGTTGTTTGCCCACCTGCTGCAGGAAATCGGGTTTCGCGTAACGCTGATTGCGGCGGAAGTGGGCAAACCGGACGGCACGTTCGGCCCTGCCTTTGACCACCTGGCGCTCGCAGTGGAACTCGACGACGTGTTCCTGGTGGACGTCGGCTTTGGCGATTCCTTTCGCCGGCCGCTGCGCCTGCATGACCGAGGCCCGCAGGTGCAGGGCCTTACCGCGTATCGCATTCACCAGGAAGGGGAGTACTACAAGCTCCAGCAGCAAAACCAGCACGTGCCGAATGCCCCGGGAGAAATCGTGTACCGGTTCAGGCGGCAGGCGCATAAGCTGGCGGAGTTCAACGACATGTGCGTGTACCACCAGACCTCGCCCGAGTCGCACTTTAGCCAAAAGCGGGTCTGCTCCCGGGCCACGGCGGACGGGCGCCTGACGCTGCGTGACCGGCGCCTGATCGTCACCCGGGGCCGTTGCGGGAAGAAACGACGCTCGACTCGGAAGAAGCCTTTGCCCAGGCCTTGCTAGAGCATTTCGCTATCCAGCTGTGAGCTACGCAAAAGCGATGAATAAACGGTCGTGGCTGTAGTAGAACTCTGATCTTGTTCTGGTAGGGCGTTCGATTCTCTTCGGCGCAACCCGTTAACGCTGCAGGCAAAGCCAGCAGATAGGGCCTGGTGGCAGCACAGGTAGAACTAGCGCCAGGCCTAACTTGGGAGGCTGCTTGGGCTGATAGTTAAGTAGCGTCAGGCCTCGAATTGTTTGTAGACCGTGCGCGAAGGAGGTACATCGTAGGGCAGATGGTACTAGGCGCTGTTGGCCCGCAAGCGGAAAAAACGGCATCGAGTAACTCGCGTTAGGCAACGGAAGCCGACCGTAGTCGTTGGTGCGCACACTGAGCTCAACCAATAAAGACTCAGTATCTTTCCAATCAGTCGGATAGGGTAGCCATGGCTACGATAAAGTCATGCCTCTTTTCTTTCTCTCCTATCTCTGAGGGGCTTGCTTTATTGCGCTGCCTGCAGCCTAGTGTATCTTGCCAGTCGTTTCCCTTCGAAGCCCCACTATGAAAGTTAAAAAAGCCGTCATTACGGCGGCCGCCCGCGGCGAGCGGCTCTACCCCGTGGCCGATACCATTCAGAAGGCGATGCTGCCCGTTATCGACCTCGATGGCCTGCACAAGCCCGTTATTCAAATCATTGCCGAAGAAGCTTTCAACAGCGGCATCGAAGAGCTGTGCGTGGTTTGCGCCCCCGGCGACGGCGAGCGTTACCTCAGCGCCTTTGCTTCCCTGCGCGACAACCTGGTGCGTTCGTACCAAGGTAGCGACTGGGCCACCCAGCAGGCCGATAAAATCGACTTTCTGCTGAGCCGGCTGCACTTTGCCGAGCAGGTCGAGCCATTGGGCTACGGCCACGCCGTGGCTTGCGCCCGCGATTTTGTGCAGAATGAGCCGTTTTTGCTGTTGCTCGGCGACTACCTCTACGTATCGGCCCGGCCGGGGCAACGCTGCGCGGCGCAGCTGCTAGCCCTGGCCGCGCAGGAGGACTGCGCCGTGTCGGCCGTCAACCCCACGATTGAACACCAGATTGGGCGCTACGGCACCCTCACCGGCCGGCTCGTGAGCGGGCGGGCGGGCACCTATGAGATCGAGAAAATCATCGAAAAGCCTTCGCTGAGCACCGCCGAGCTCGAGCTGCCCACGCCGGGCCTGAGGGCGGGTTACTACCTATGCTTTTTCGGCATGCACGTGCTCACGCCCAACATTTTTGCTATTCTAGCGCGCCACCAAGCAAGCAGTAGCGGCAACCTTTTGCTCACGCCAGCCCTGCAGGAACTAGCCGAGACCGAAAAATACCTGGCCCTCGAAATTCAAGGCACGCGCTACGACTTGAGCCGCCGCCACGGCCTGTTGCGGGCCCAACTCGCCCTGGGTTTGGCCGGCGAAGCTCGCGGGGAAACGCTCAGCACCATGGTCGAACTCTTGGCCGAAGCCAATGGCCGCTAAGCACGGAGGCCTTCTGCATTTCCCATGAATATACTCATTGAGACGATAACCTCGACCGACCCCACCAAACGGGACCGGTCGTTTTACGAGCTGGCCAAATCCCTCTCCGCGAAGGACTTGTTGAAAAGCCTGCGCGAGCTGGACAACTTTCGCAAGGCCACGCCGAGCCTCTACGACAAGGTGCGGGCCATCCTGTTTTTGTACGCGGGGTTCCGGTTTTTTCTGCAGGAATCGCCGGCCACGCCGGGGGTGGGCAAGATTCCCTACGCCGGCTTCGAGGACTTGCTGGCGCGGCGCTTCGAGCAAGCCATCAGCACGTTCCTAACCGAAGTGGACGCGCACGGACCGAACGCCATGCTCTTCAGCGCGCTGGCCGACAGTTACCACCAACTGTCCTTTCAAACCCTAGCCAACCAAGTGCGCAAGAGCGTGCGCTCGACCAAGGGCAACCAGTGGATGTTCCGGGTAGGCCACCAGGACGAGCACCCCATTCATATCCATAAAGCCTTGTTGCAGAAGCAGGAAGGCGCGCTCTTCTACCCGGTGCTGCACGAGCACACGGCCGTGCGCATGGATTTGACGCACAGCGGCTGGTCGGATATTTTCTTTCTGGGCATGGACTACCCTGAGGGCGCGCGGGTGGTCAACTTGTCGATAAACCTGGGCATGTTTGGGCGCGACAAAGACATCCGGCCGCCGCTGCACGCCTACGTGCGCGTCATTCCCGAGCCGGTGCTGCGCCTGACCAGCATCGACTTGAACACGACCAAGGACGTGGCCGATTTAACCGACTTGTTTAACTTCGGCAACGATTACCTGAGCTTGGTGAAAGCGGGCGTCATTGCCTCGGGCCTGATTCCGCCCTCCTTTGAGGGCACTGGTCAATCGTTGCCGCAACTGCTGGCCCGCATCGTGGCCCCGGGCATGGGCATCGAGCTCGTTACCAAGGTCAACGACATTCCGAAAGGCTCGCGCTTTGCCGTGTCCACCAACCTGCTGGGCTGCATTATCAGTTTGCTGATGCGCGCTACCGGCCAAACCAAAAGCCTTACCAACGGCCTCACCGAAGACGAGCGCCGCCTAGTGGCCTCGCGGGCCATTTTGGGCGAGTGGATTGGCGGCTCGGGCGGCGGTTGGCAGGATTCGGGCGGCGTGTGGCCGGGCATCAAGGCCATTCAGGGCACCTTTGCCCAGGCCGACGACCCCGAGTTTGGCATCAGCCGGGGCACGCTGCTGCCCGCCACCGCGTGCTGGCCGGGGACGACATTCACCCCGAAATGGGCGAGCGCATCCGCAACTCACTCGTGCTGTTTCACGGCGGCATGGCCTCCAACGTGGGCCCGATTCTGGAGATGGTGAGCGAGAAATACCTGCTGCGGGGCGAGAAGGAATGGGTTGCCCGGCAGTTCACCAACCAGGTGTTTGACAACATCTTGGGCGCGCTCAAAGAAGGCGACGTGCGCAAGCTGGCCGCCAACACCGCCCGCAACTGGGAGTACCCGATTAAGACGATTATTCCCTGGGCCTCGACCCACTTCACGGAGGAGATTATTGCCCGCGCCAAGCAGCAGTTCGGGCCGATTACTACGGCTTTCTGATGCTGGGCGGCATGTCGGGCGGCGGCATGGGCATGTTTGTGAACCCCGACCGCTACGAGGACTACAAGGTGCGCGTGCTGGAATTGCTGCGCTCGACCAAGCAGGAGCTGTCGGCGGCGCTGCCCTTCGCCATGGAGCCGGTGGTCTACAACTGGGACATCAACTACCAGGGCAGCTGGGCCACGCTGCACGAGGGCGCTCAGGCGCTCATGCCCGAGCAATACTACGCCATTCACGTCTCGCAACTCGTGAAGCAAGACCCGGCTACTATCTCGTATCTGCGCCGGGCGGAGGTCGATTTCTTCACCACCCACTGCGAGCAAAACAACCTGGCGTACCCGCTGCTGCGCACCATCGTCAGCAACCTGTTCCAGGTATCGGACCCCGGCGCGCAAGGCAACCGCAGCGTTGAAAACGAAAAGGCCGAGCGCATCAAACAGGAAAACGGCTTCGACTACATTCAGCACGAGGACATCCGAACGGACTTGCAGAAGGGCCGCATTGGCCTCTCCCGCAACCAGTTGCCGCTCGAAACCACCATTGCCGACGTGCTACCCGGCGACGCGGCGGTGCTCGACGAGTTGCGGGCCTATGCGCCAGCAGGCGAGGCCGCCATCCGGGCCGGCAAAGTGGGCGTATTGAGTTTGGCGGCCGGCGTGGGCAGCCGCTGGACCAAGGGCGCGGGCGTCATCAAGGCCCTGAATCCCTTTGTCGAGCTGGAAGGCCGGATGCGGAGCTTCCTCGAGATTCACCTGGCCAAAACCCGCCACACGGCCGCGCGCTACGAGGCCGTGATTCCGCACCTGGTGGCCACGAGCTACCTCACGCACGCCCCCATCCAGGCGCACCTGGCCCGGACCGGCAACCTAGGCTACGCCGGGCCGGTGTATCTCTCGGAGGGCCGCTCCATCGGCCAGCGCTTCGTGCCTATGGCCCGCGACCTGCGCTTTCTGTGGGAGGAAATGCCCCAGGAAACGCTCGACGAAAACAAGCAGAAAGTGCGCGACGCCGTGCGCAATACCATGATAGGGTGGGCCAGCAGCAAAGGCGAAGGCACCGACTACGTGGATAATATTGCGGCCCAGCGCTTCTCGCCGCTCGGCCACTGGTACGAGGTATCGAACCTGCTGCGCAACGGCACCCTGGCCCGCTTGCTGCGCGAGCAGCCGCAGGTAGAAACCCTGATGCTGCACAACATCGACACCCTTGGCGTCGACCTCGACGCGGCGGCCTTAGGCTACCACTTAGCCTCGGCCAACGTGCTGACCTTCGAGGTAGTGGCCCGCCGCATCGAGGACCGCGGCGGCGGCCTGGCCCGCGTCAACGGCCAACTGCGCCTGCTCGAAGGCCTGGCCCAGCCCCGCGAAGAAGACGAGCTTGGCCTGAGCTACTACAACACCATGACCACCTGGGTGCAAATCGACCCGCTGCTGGCCCTCTTCGGCCTCACCCGCGCCGAGCTGCAAACCGCCGACGAGGCGCGCCTGGCCCGCGCCGTGCGCAGCGTGGCCCAGCGCATCCCCACCTACGTCACCATCAAGGAGGTGAAGTACCGTTGGGGCCACGGCCAGGAAGACATTTACCCCGTCGCCCAAATCGAAAAGCTCTGGAGCGATATGTCGGCCCTGCCCGAGGTCCCCTGCGGCTACCTGGTGGTGCCCCGCCCCGCGGCCAGCAAATGAAAGACCCCGCCCAGCTGGATGCCTGGGTGACTGACGGCAGCAAAGATTACGTGGCGGGGCTGGCGGCTTTTTAAGGGAAAAAGAGCAATTCTCAGTCCGGGGCGCAGTAGCAAGCAGCTACCGCGCCCCGTTTTTTTTAAGGGCCGTATCCCAGCTGGTCAAGCAATACCGGACACAATTGAGACTTTGTTGAAAGGTGGGTTTCGAAGAGGTTGGGGGATTGATAGCCAAGAGCGGGGGTGGCGTTGTTGTAGCAGTTGCCACGCCGGCTCATGCTCTGCTGGGCCCTGTAGCAGGTGCGCAGTTGGTTAAATCGGGCAGCCAGTACACGATAAGTCCGGCTGGTTAGTGCTTTGACCCGATGATGGAGTGCGTCGTTGTTGTAGGCGATCCATACAGAGTTACCCTGCGTGGCATTCAGCAACTTACCCGTTACAACAATGGCAGCAGGCGAGGTAGGTGTTGCCGGTAAGATCCCAACCGGAATCGTAGCGGCGGAGCAGGCCACTAATGCAATCAGAAGGACCAGCAACAGATTGCGCAGGATATAAGCATTAAGAAGGGGCAGTACGGAGCCTCCTTTTTTACCGCGCGTGATGGGGTATAAATACCTGGAAAGTGGACCCGAAACCCAACTCACTTTGTACCTCGACCCGGCCGCCTAGGTTTTCCACCAGTTTCTTGACGGTGTACAGCCCCAGGCCGGAGCCTTCCACATGGTCGTGGAACCGACGGAACAAGGTAAATAAGGCAGCCTGCTGGTCTGCCGTCAATCCCAGCCCATTGTCCTCTACCCGCAGGCACCACCACCCGTCCTGGTCGTGACAGCTCAGGTGTACCACCGGCTGCCGGGTGGGATGGTGGTATTTGAAGGCATTGCTGAGCAGATTGTAAAGCACGGAGCGCAGGCTCTTGGCGGGCATAGCGACCACCGGACAGGCGGCGTTATCCACCACCAGCTGGCCCCCGTTTGCTGCAAAGCAGGCCGTAAATCCTGGCGCACGTCCGCTACGACAGCCGCCAACTCTACAGGAGTGGCAGTTGAGTCCGGAGCTTGGTGAAGCGGCAGCATCTCGCTGAGCTGCCCGAGGGTCCGCTGAAAGCGTGTCACGGCTTCCTGCATCATCTCCAGCAGTGGGTTGGTGGCCATACCAGGGCGATCCGTCAATTCCTCGCCTAGCACTTGCATGAGCACCGCTAGGTTGTTGATCGGCGCGCGCAGGTCGTGCGCAGCCATGTACACGAAGCTGTCCAGGTCGGCATTCACGCGCGTGAGTTGCTGGTTCAGGGCTTGCACCTGCTGGCGCGCCTGTACTTGCTCGCTCACATCGAAGGCAAACACATACACGCCATCCACCTGCTGCTGGGCGTTGTAGCGCGCCTGAAACGTGTGGTTGAAGTAGTGTTGTTCTGGCTTGCTATCCGCCGTGCGCGCCAGGGTTACCGGCACTTCTTGGTCCTGGTTAGTCTGTCCCGTGCGGTAGACTTGCTGCAAGCGCTCCCACACGGTGCTACCCTGAAACTCGGGCAGCGCTTCCAGTAGTGGCTTGCCCAGCAGCACCCGGTCCGGGAACAGCTGCTGGTAGCTGGGGTTGACGAGTCCATACACCAACCCGGGGCCCTGCAGCAGGCACATGGCGGCTGGCGCGTGCAGCACGAGCTGACTAAGTTGCTGCCGTTCCCGCTCGGCTGCCAGCAGAGCCTCCTGCTCCCGGTCTTGCGCCTGCCGTGCTTGCACCTCCTGCGTGACGTTGACCGAGCTGTGAATGATGTAGTGCAACTGGCCCTGCGCGTTGAACACGGGCGTATTGCGCGGCTTCCAGTGGCGTTCCACAAAGTGGCCTGGCCGTTCGGGGTCGAGCACATCATAGTGTTGCAGCGCCATCTGATGGGGCTGGCCCGTAGCAATAACGTGCTTGAGTGAGGCGCGCCAGTTGCGCACGGCATGCGCCTGGGGTGCGACTGGATTATCAGGGAAAGCGTCGAACAAATAGCGCCCCACCAACTCCTCGCGCTGTTTCAGCGTGTCGGCCAGATAGGCGTTGCTGGCCGCGAGAATCACCAGCTCGGGCGAAACCACGATGTAGGAATCGGGAACCGTTTCCAGCGCGCGTAACTGCTGGGTAAGAGTAGCGTCAGGGTTGGTAGCAGACATACAAAAGGAGAACGGAACCGGCGAGTAAGCGGCCGCACAAAGGCCCGGCTTGAATTGCTTTTGAACTTCTGGTAAGCCTAGCGGCAGTTAGATTCCTTGGGGCCAGTGGGCTGGTTCGTGACGAGGATTCTTGCTGCTACCGGGCCATTGGACGGGCTAGCGCGCAAAGTGCTGCGCCAACAAGTCCGTTACTTTTTCCTGGGTCAGCGGCTTGTTGAGAAAGCCGGCGATGGGCAGCTTCTCGGCGCGGGCCATATCCACGGGGTGCAGCGAGGTGGTGAGCATGACGATGACAATGGCCTGCTGCTGGGCCAGCGGCAGCTGCACGTAGGCTTCCAGAAAGGCTACCCCGTTGAGCACGGGCATGTTCATGTCCAGCAGAATGAGTTGAGGACACAGCGCATTTTCGGCCCTACAGGTCTGCACGAGCGTGCGCAGGGCCTGCTCGCCGTTTTCAACCACGAGCACCTGCTCGGCCACCTTTAGGCGCGTGAGCAGGAGTTTGTTAAGGTAATTGGTGGTGGGGTCGTCATCGACCAGCAGCACACTCGTTAAATGGGGCATGGCAACTACTATCGGGCGCTTAGGCCGGAAACATAATGGTAAAGGTCGTGCCCGCACCTGGCTGGCTCTGGACGGTGATAATGCCCCCGGCATTTTCTACCAGGCGCTTGGTGATGTAGAGGCCCACGCCGGTGCCTTCCACGTGCGTGTGCAGGCGCTGGAAAAGCCCGAACAGCTGGCGCTGCTGCACTGCGCTCATGCCCAGCCCATTGTCTTGCACCGTGAGCACCACGGCGTTCGGCTCGGGGGTGGCCCGCACCTGCACCACATTGGGCCGGTCGGCGGCGCGGTACTTGATGGCATTGCCGAGTAGGTTATAGACGATGCTGCGCAGGTTAGCGGGGGAGAACAACACGACCAGTTCGGGGTCGACCTCGACCGTGAGTTGCGTATCGGCCGCGGCGATAGTGGGCAGCAGGTCCAGCCGCACGTTTTCGATGGCTTGCGCCAGTCGTACTGGTTCGGTCGGCCCGGCGTGGGCCAGTTGCAGCTTAGAGATGTCGGTGAGTTGGCCGATGGTCAGCCGGAAACGGGTCACCGTCGTGTCGAGCAGCTCCAGCAGGTGCGCCACCACGTCGTCCTGCTGCACGGCTGTGGGCAGCGTATCGCGCAGGGCCAGCACGATGCTTTCAATGTTGGTAATCGGGGCCTTGAGGTCGTGCGAGGCCGTGTACACGAACGTATCCAAATCCACGTTGGTACGCGTGAGTTGGGTGTTGCTCTGGTGCAGCTCCTCGTTGGCGGCCGTCAGTTCCTCATTAATGGCCGCTAACTCTTCATTCAAGTCCTGCACCTGCTGGCGGGCGTGTACCTGCTCGGTTACTTCCATCACAAACGCCAAAATGCCGTTGATGTGGCCTTGCTCGTCGCGCCGGGCCTGGTAAACGACGGTGAAGTAACGGTCCTCCAATTCGGCGCTGCCGTCGGCGCGGGCCACGGGAATGAGCAGCTCGTGCTCCTGCTGCGTTTCGCCCGTCTCGTACACGTGCCGGAGCAGCGTTTCCACGTTGGTGCCGGCCATTTCGGGAAAGACATCAAAAAAGCGTTTCCCCACTAGCTGCCGGTCAGGCACCATCCACAGGTAGCCAGGGTTGTGAAACTCGTACACCAGGTCGGGCCCCGCCTGAATGGCGATGCCAATGGGGGCTTGCTCAAACACCGTGTAGAGCTGCTGGCGCTGGGCTTCGCGCTCCTGGCGGGCCAGCACCTGCTCCGTCACATCGAGGGCAAAAGTGGAAATGCCCACTATCTCGCCGTTTTCCCGGTACGCCTGGTACGTGAAGTTGAAGTAGACCGTGTGGGGCGAGGTGTCGGGCTGCTCGGACACGAAGGGCACTTCAGCTCCAAAGAACGTTTCGCCTGTGTGGTACACGCCCTCGAGCATGGCCAGGTAGCCTTGCGCGGTGGCATCGGGCAGGGCGTCAGCAAAGTCGTGCCCTACCAGCTGGCGGCCGGCAAAGACTTGCTGGTAAACTGGGTTGACGTACTCGAAGCGATACGTCGGCCCGCGCAGCAGCGACACGGCCGCCGGGGTTTGCTCGAAGACTTGGTAGAAGGACTCGCGCACCTGCACCTGGCGCTGGGCCGCTTCTAGCAGGTCGGCTTGCAGAGCGAGGGCCTCCTGGGTGCGCGCCTGCACCCGAGCTTCCAGCTCCTGGTTGAGCTGCTCGACTTGCTGGCGGGCTTCCACCTGGGCCGTGATGTCGACGGCAAAGTTGAGGACTTCCGTCACCTGCCCCTGCGCGTCGCGGATGGGCTCGAAGGTAGTGCGGTAGTAGCGGCGTTGGGGCTCGCCGGTGCCGGCAAAGTCCGCCCAGACTTCGGTTTCGGCGTCGTAGAAGGGCTCGCCCGTCTCGTATACTCGGTCGAACAGCTCGTAAAAGCCTTGGCCTTCAATATCGGGAATGACCTCGCGGATGGTGCGGCCTAGGGTAGTACGTGCCGGAAACAGCCGCTCATATTCGGCATTCACTAGGTCGTAGATATGCTCGGGGCCGCGCAGCAGGGCAATGTTAGCGGGCATGCGCATGAGCACTTGGTACAGGCGCTGGCGCTCACCTTCCGTTTCCGCGCGGGCGGCTTCCAGCTGCTGCTGGGTCTGGCTCAGGGCGGCGTTGGTCGCCAAGTATTCCTCGTTGCTGGCGCGCAGTTCTTCGTTGATAGCGGCCAGTTCCTCGTTGAGGGTTTGCACCTGCTGCCGGGCACGTACTTGGTCGGTTACTTCAACTGCGGAGCATATCAGGCCGGTAATATGGCCCGCCTCATCGTACGTAGGCTGGTAGGTGATGTTGAAGTAGCCCTGATAGGACTGCTGCGCCTGCGCGATGGTCACGAGCAGTTCGCGGAAGTAGCAGGGCTCCCCGGTCTGCAGCACGCCGGCAAACACGGCCTCAAAGCCTTGCCCCGCCAAGTCGGGTAGGGCCGCGAAGTGGGGGCGGCCTACAATTTGGTCGAGAGGGCGACCCCAGATCTGCCCCATGCGGGGATTGGCCCACTCTACGACGAAGTCGGGGCCGCGCAACACGCCCATCGCTATGGGCGCCTCGGCAAAGACGCGCCGCAACTCGGCCCGCTCCCGTTCGGCCTCGGCCCGAGCGGCTTGCTCGCGGGCCTGGCTTTCGCGCAGCTGCCGCTCGGCCAGACGGCGGGCGGTGATGTCCTGCACGGATTGGATGATGAACTGCACCTGCCCCTGCGCGTCGAGCACGGGCGTGTGGCGCGGCTGCCAGTGGCGCTCCACAAACCGGCCGGGCTGGGCGGGGTCAGGCACGTCGTAGTGCTGCGGGGCCATCTCGTGGAACTGCTTAGTAGCCATCACCTGCGCGAGCGAGGCGCGTACGTTGGCCACGGCGTTGGCCTCGGGCGTATCGGGGTTATCGGGGAAGGCCGCAAAGATGTGCTGCCCGACGAGGGTGGCCCGCTCGGTGAGGGTGGCGGCTAGGTAGTCGTCGCTGGCGCCCACGATCACCCACTCGGGCGAGAGCAACAGGGTGGCGCCGGGCTGGGCGTTGAAAACGGGCAGCAAGTCGAGCGGGGGCGAGGCCGAGGGCATCAAGATAGGAGTAGCATAAGGATATGCGTAAGGATAGGCATAGGCATACGGAGGCTAGGCTTAAATAGCGAAGACAAGGGAAAAAACAGGTGGGCTCGTTGGCCAAGCCGCGGCATTTTGTTGGATCTCGACACGCGAAGGCGCAGCTGCTGAGCAATAAAACGCATTATAGTGCCACCGACCCGGAAGCCCGCATTTCTATCAAGCCGGGGAAAGCCCGCGCGCTGAATTAGTTGTGCAGTAGGGCCGTAGACACCACCAACGGGGTAATCAGCCAGGTGCAGGCCGATTTTGCTGACAGCCGCGATAGCGGGCACTTGCCCAGCTTGCTGGCGCAATTACAACAACGCTTTCACGCCATGGGCTTGTATGTGCACGACGTGTTCGCTCAACGGGCGACGGTTTGTGGCTGTTGCAGCCCAAATAACCAGTTAGGGGTACTTCTGCCCAAAGAGCGGATCTACACGCTATGCCCTCCCTCTGCTGATTTTACTGTGTATACCGGCAGTTCGAGTTAATTAGGTCTTGATCCAGAGCAAGTTGACTTTTTTTCACCCTAAACAGCGTCCAGGGTGGGGCTCACCAAATCCGTTCTGCTACTGCTCGGCGCCCTGCTGCGTGCGGCGTATGCCTTTCCCACGTATTATTGTCTGTGCTGCTTATTGTCTGTGCTGCCAAGCAAAAGCAGTAAGCACTCCCTTTTTCTACCCGCCCCTGGGGCCCTTTGCCGAAACTAGCCCGTGGAAAAACAACCTCTTAGAAGCCGCAACTGGTTTGGCCGCACCGGCAAGGACGGCTTCATTTACCGGGCCTGGATGAAAAACCAGGGCACCCCAGCCCACGAGTTCGACGGCCGGCCGGTCATCGGCATCTGCAATACGTGGTCGGAACTGACGCCGTGCAACGCCCACTTCCGCGACCTGGCTGAATCGGTGAAGCGGGGCGTGTACGAGGCCGGAGGTTTCCCCGTCGAATTTCCCGTGATGTCGCTGGGCGAAACCCTGATGAAGCCCACGGCGATGCTCTACCGCAACTTGGTGAGCATGGACGTCGAGGAGTCCATTCGGGCCAACCCGGTGGATGGAGTGGTGCTGCTCTGCGGCTGCGACAAAACCACCCCCGCGCTGGTCATGGGCGCGTGCAGCGTGGACCTGCCGACGCTGGTGGTATCCGGCGGCCCGATGCTGACGGGCAACTACCAGGGCAAAGCCATTGGCACCACGGACTTGTGGCGGCTCAGCGAAGCCAGCCGGGCGGGGCAGTTGCCCCTCGATCAGTTTGAAAGCATTGAGGCCAGCATGTGCCGCAGCCAGGGGCACTGCGCCGTGATGGGCACCGCTTCGTCCATGGCGTGCATGGTAGAAGCCCTCGGCCTGTCCCTGCCCCAAAACGCAGCGATTCCGGCCGCCGACGCGCGCCGCAAAGTACTCTCCCACCTCTCGGGCATGCGCATTGTCAACATGGTGCGCGAAGACCTGAAGCTGTCGAAGATTCTGACGCGGCCGGCCTTTGAAAACGCCATGATGGTGAATGCGGCCGTTGGCGGCTCGACCAATTTTGTAATTCATTTGCTGGCCATTGCCGGGCGCATCGGCGTGGAGTTGAGCCTGGACGACTTCAACCACGTCACGGCAGGCATTCCGCTGCTGGCTAATTTGCAGCCCTCCGGGCAGTTCTTCATGGAGGATCTCTACTACGCTGGGGGCTTGCCCGCCGTGCTCAAAGAGCTGGCCGCCTTCCTGCACAACGACTGCGTGACGGTGAACGGCCACACCATCCGACAGAACTACGAGACGAGTGAGTGCTACAACCGCGCGGTGGTGGCTCCCATCGCCAAGCCCTTCAACCCTGTGGCCGGGGTGGTGGTATTGAAAGGCAATCTGTGCGAAAACGGGGCCGTAATTAAGCCCTCCGCGGCCAGCCCCGAATTGCTTCAGCACACGGGTCCCGCCGTGGTCTTCGAGAACATCGAGGATTTCAAGGCCCGCATCGACGACGCCAACCTTGACGTGACGGCCGACAGCGTGCTCGTGCTGAAAAACGTGGGCCCTAAAGGATACCCCGGCATGCCGGAAGTGGGCAACATGGCCATTCCGGGCAAGCTGCTGGCGCAGGGCGTTACCGACATGGTGCGCATTTCAGACGGGCGCATGAGCGGCACCGCGTTCGGTACCGTGGTGCTCCACGTCGCCCCCGAAGCGGCCGTCGGGGCACGCTGGCCCTCATTCAGCCGGGCGACCTCATCACCCTGGACGTGCCCAACCGCACCCTGCACGTAAACCTAACGGACGAAGAACTACAGCGGCGTAGAGGACAGTGGCCCGCAACTGAGCAGCTCGTGAGCCGGGGCTACGTGCGCCTGTTTCAGCAGCACGTCCAGCAAGCTCACTTGGGAGCCGACTTCGACTTCCTGCGCGGGGGCTCGGGCAGCGAAGTGGTTCGTGACTCTCACTAACCTGCTGCTTGTCAAGGGCTTTTACAAGGGTTAAAGCAGCTTTGTTGTTCCGCAATATGTTTTCATCGGTTTCTAAAGTAGCGGTTGTAACAGGTAGCGGCAGCAGCAGCACGCTCAGCATCTACGTTTTCAATTCTACCCTTGAAATCTAATTCGATTTGGCGAGGCCGATTACCAGCAGCCCAGCATCATCCATGACGAGCAGCAGCGGGACGTGTCGGCCTGCGTGCGCGACGCGGCCTTTTTTGCCAACGGTGGCCTGACCATGCTCCAGGCTGAGTTGGCCGCCAGCCCGGCGTACCGCCCGGTACCCGGCTCGGCTTACCCATCGCCCGCCCCGCCTTTATCACGCAATAATCAACGGCCTAAACGATAAGACTTATGCGTTTTGCAGAAAAGGTGGCCATTGTCACGGGAGCTGGTCAGGGCATTGGCTTTGAGATAGCCCGGCGGCTGGCCAGCGAAGGAGCCCAAGTGCTCCTCAACGATGTGGATACCCGCTTGGCCGACGAGGCCAGTGCCCGCATCCGGGACCAAGGGCCCGGCACCTGCCAGCCGCTGGCCGGCGACTCGGGCGATGTAGCTTTCTGCCAGGCACTGGTGGGGGAGGCAGTGGCCCGCTTTGGCCGCTTGGACATCGTGGTGGCCAACGCCGGCATCACGCTGTTCGGCGATTTTCTGACTTACCCACCCGAATCGTTTTTCAGGGTAATGCAGGTCAATCTAGGGGGCACTTTCTTCTTGGCGCAGGCCGCCGCCCGGCAGCTCCAGCAGCAAGGCAGTGGTGGGGCCCTGCTGTTCACTTCCTCCGTGACCGGGCACCAAGCGCACAAGCAGCTAGCTGCCTACGGCATGAGCAAGGCGGCGCTGGAGATGCTGGCCAAAAGCCTGGTCATCGAGCTTTCCGCCTACGGCATTACCGTGAATACGGTGGCGCCCGGCGCTACCCTTACCGCCCGCACGCAACAAGAGCCGACGTACGAAGCTACCTGGCAAAAGCTCACCCCGATGGGCCGACCCGCGACCGTGGCGGACATCGCCCAGGCTGCCTTGTTTTTGGTATCCGACGACGCCCGCCACATCACGGGTCAGAGCTTGGTAGTGGACGGCGGCTGGACGAGCATTAGCCCCGGCCCGGAGTAAGTCTTAGAAGCTGTTTACTTTAGCGAGCAGCTTTGAGCATACCGCCTAAGCGTTGCAGCTCGGATTTGACAGAGCGGGAGTGAGGATGCCAGCGGCCTTGTTCGCACAGCCTTGGGCGAGCAGCAAGTCCGTAAGGAGCAGGCAAGACGCTACGCAGCAGCGGTTGAATACCTTTCGTCTATTCATCACGAACGTCGTGGCCGATGCTGACTATTGCTCGGGAGAGAACTACGAACAGCGGGAAGAGCGGGGCCTGACGGGCTATATTCCGGCCCAGGGCGGGTACAAAGGCGAGCACCCGGGCTTTATCTACGATGCCGTCACGGACAGCTATACCTGCGAACAGGGTAAACTGCTCGTATTTGATCAGGTATACGTCGATGCCCAAGGCAACGCCAAGAAACGCTACATAGCCAAAGCCAGGGAGGGCAAGCGCGGGCCGCTGGCCGAGCAGTGCAAGGGCAAAAAGGCGCGGGAAAAGCGACGGCATCACACGCCTTACAAAGTCCAGTATGACCGCATGCTGGCGCGCTTGGCCACGCGGGTCGGCCAACGCATGCGGCGACTACGGGCTTCACCCGTCGAACCCGTCCTGGGTAGTTTGATCACGTACTATGGCTTGGGCCACCTCAGCAAGAAGCGTCAAGCAGGGGCGGCCAAAGGCCTGTATATAGTGGCCATGGCCTACAATCTGAAGAAGTACCTGCGCTTCACCCCTGCCAGCCAGATGAGTTGGGGATAGTGCTACCAGCACCTGCTCCCTTTCGGTGGCTCCTGCTTTACTTTTGCAACAGCCATCCATCTTCTGTTAACAGCTTTCAAAGGCTCTAGATAAGCCAAGCGTAGGTACTTTCAACGGTTAGATCTTCCTGCCGAGCACCTGCTCCCTGTTGCCTGATGCTACCCGCGTACTTACAAGAAGTCTATCGGATCACCGACGTAGCCCGGGCTTTTGGCTACCGCGTTTTGCCCAATGGAACCGAACTTGTGGGCTATGTCCCGCATATCGCCCCACAAGCCCGGTTCCATCAACGTTTTGCCTCCTTATCCGAGCCGGATACATCCGGTGAACTGGCGCAGATGATGCGTAACAGCAGGCAATCAGATTACACCAAACAAAGAACTATTCTGCAGTAGCAAAGGTGACGCCGGTCAGTTCTTCGGTCAATCTCCACAAGCGTTGGGCAGCGGTGGCATCAACGGAATACGCCATAACCCCGGCGGACTTGACGCCTTCTGAAAATCCCGAGCCAAGCGCTAAGCTAGCAACATCCCCATCCTCACAGTACACCCCACCAATGTTGTTTAGCAACGGACTCGTGGCGCACCAAATAGTGGTGGCGGCTCCTTGCGGAATAGTTTTGAGCGAGGCAATAACTTCCGGTACTTCCTTTCCTTGCTCGTCATAGAAGCCGAATTGCTGCAGTATTTCCAGGGGCGCTTCGCGCAGGAGTTCGGTTCCCCAAATATTGCCGGGGTGTATTGCATACGCTCGCACGCCGAACGCTTGGGCCTGATTATCTAACTCCAAGGAAAACAGGTTGAGCGCGGTTTTTGATTGCCCATACGCAACCATGGTATCGTACTCTCGGTGCTTGAAATTCGGGTCCTCGAAATCAAAGGGGGCAAACTGGTGCCCAAGAGAAGATACGTTGACTACTCGGGCGCCTTGCGCTTGTTTCAAGGCCGGCCACAACCGGGCCGTGAGCTGGAAAGGCGCTACATAGTTGGTGGCTAGTTGCGACTCTATCCCGCGGCTGTTGCGGCGCAAGGGCACGAACATGATGCCGGCGTTATGAATGAGTAGATGCAGCGGCCGGCCAGAAGCCAAAAACGCGGCGGCAAAGGCGTCAACGGAGTCCGGATTCATCAAATCCATTTCCACTACCTCGACATTGACCACGCCCGCTAGATTTTCCCGCGCCTTGGCCAGGGTTCGCGCGGGGACAACGACGGTGGCACCCGCCGCGGCTAGGGTTTTGGTGGTTTCCAAGCCAATGCCGGTGTAGCCGCCCGTCACGATAGCCACTTTGCCGACCAGACTGATTCCCTTGATGACCTCACTGGCCGTGGACGTGGCCGTAAAGCCTGAACCTAGTGGCGTTTGCAAGGCGCCGTTATTATTATTCTGTTCCATGATATTTACAGTTTAGGGTTGCGCTAGTTTATAGACCGTATAGCCCACCAGAAGCGGCTATCTTTTCCCCCGTAATCCAGCCGGCATCATCTGAGGCCAGAAAGACGGCTACTTTGGCAATGTCTGCGGGCTGCCCCGTCCGGCCCAGGGCGGTAGTAGACACCAAGCGGGTTTCCGCCTCACTGCCGATGAAGCCGAGCGTGTGCGAGCCTTCCGTTTCCACGCCGCCCGGCAAAATGGAATTGATGCGGACGTTGCGGCCGCTGAATTCCTTGGATAAGGCCGTCGTCATGGCATCCAAGGCGGCTTTGGAAGCCGAATACACCGCCCCGGTGGGCAACGGCGTTCGGCCGGCCTCCGAGCTGATATTAATGATGTTGCCCCCGGCGGGCCCGAACTGCTTTACCGCCGCTTGGATAGTGAGCAGGGAGCCCAACACATTGATGTTGAAGTGCTGGTGAAATGCGTCTATCGTAACTTCTTCAATCGGGGCGTATTGATAAATTCCCGCGTTGTTAACCAAAATATCGACGGGTCCGAAGGCCGCGTTGGCTTCGGCAAACAGTCGGGCTACATCAACTTCGTCCGACACGTTTCCCTGCACCGAAATAGCCGTGCCGCCAGCCTCCGTAATGGCTTGCACCACTTGGTCGGCCCCGTCCTTACTGGAGGCGTAGTTCACTACCACTTTGGCCCCTTCGGCGGCGAAATAGGTGGCGATGGCAACGCCTATGCCTTTAGATGCACCCGTAACTAGGGCGACTTTGTTGGTTAGCTTATTCATGTTCAGTTTGAATTTTAAAATCCACCGCCTGTTCGCCGGGCCGGGAGGCGTCTAGACAGTCATTGAGCTTTAGAAGGGCCCGTGATTGACACAGCGTCGGGCAGCAAGGCACTAGGCTATGCTGTTTGGTTAAGCAAAATTGGGAAGTTGCCCGGGGCGAAACGAGGACATTTATCACCAAATTCAGCGCCTTCAAGGCCTGCGCATGAATCGCCACGGTAGCTTTAGGGACCTAGCATACCTAGTATTCAGGCTAACCGGCCACAGGTCGGCCTTAAACAAGTTCTAAGGGTCGTCCAACCGCCAAGGACTGGGGGCGACCCCTACGCCAGCCCCATCCCCTTGGGAAGTTTGCGCAATTTTTAAGCGCCGCTGCAAATGGGGCGAGTGGGCCCCAGCATTGGTTTGCTTGACAAAAGTTGTCGTATTCACCAAACAACGGGGCACCAAACCCCAGCCCGGGGCTAGGGTTTACTTATATGAATTGAAGGGTACCGGCTTTACCTACCTATCGCGTCGGGCAACGCGGCTGTTCAGCTACCGTAGTTAGCTCAATCAAACGACGTGCGTCACCATGGTTGAAACGTTCCGACACTACCTAACTTCCAAAGCCGCTTTTACAGACGCCGAGTTAGAGCAGTTAGAAGCGGCGGCGATAGTTAAAAAGCTGAAGCGACGAGAGCATTTGTTGCACAAAGGGGACGTATGCCGCTACATGGCCTTCGTCGTCAGTGGCTCGTTGCGCCTCTACCGCACCGACGAGGAGGCAGAGGAGCACATTCTGCGCTTTGCCATCGAGAACTGGTGGATGACTGACCCCGAAAGCTTTCGCACCGGCCTGCCGGCACAAGGGGCCATTGAGGCGCTGGAGGACACGCAAGTGCTGCTGTGGTCACGAGAAAACTGGGAGCTAGTGAAAAGAGAAGTACCAGCCTTCCACGCCCTAGAGAATCAATTAGCAGGTCACTATTTGGATGCCCAAGTTAACCGACTCTATACGGCCATCAGCCACAGCGCCGAAGTGCGCTATCAGGAATTTGTGAAGGCATTTCCCGATTTTTACCAACGCATACCCTTGCACATGATTGCCTCCTACTTGGGGGTCTCACGCGAGACCCTCAGCCGCATCCGTAAGCAGGCCGGTTTTCACTGAGTAGCCCGAGCACACTTGCTGAGTTGAAGCTTAGATGATGCTTAAAAGATCGGCTGCCGGCGGTTGACACGCCACAGCTGGGTTCTGCTACAACAACATGGCGGTAGCGGGGCTGTTATCAAAACCAGATCGGGTACTCCGACGTCGGTGGGACGGGCGTGGATGGGGTCGTGTGAAGCCAGTCGCAGCCGTCAATTATCATATTTTATAAGTGATATATTGTATATAACTCAGCTACCTGTTGCTTCGATGCGCTATCCCCTGCTTCTGGTCGGGGGCTCTTGAGTGTCTGCTCGCCTTTACCCTGCACGGGCAAACCGCGGCCGACTCTACTACCCGGGCCGCCCGGCGCTGGCACTGGTCCTAACTCGAGAGGACAGCATCCGGGCGGTCCACCACCTCTTCAAGGTGCATAGCCGAACGGGTACTTGGGTTACAACAGCACATGGGCAACGGGCTGAATAGGAGCCGGCAAATCCGTTTTGCCCAGTTGTTGCAGCAAGTCGATTTCAATGCTGCGGCTCAAGGCCAGCATGGGCACATCGTTGGAGAGCCCTTCAAAAGGATTTTCTGAATAGTCGCCGACCAGTTCCATGACCACGTACACCCAGCTAATCAAGACCACCAAGGGTATCGCCACCCACAGGCCGTGGTCACCTAGTTTGCTGAATTCCGCGAACAACCCAAACGGGAGCATGGCGATGAAGATGCAGACCATCATAAACCCGACGCTAGCGAACTGGCGCGGAAACGGCGTTTTTTTGATTCGCTCGGCTTTGCCTTGGTGCTCGTAGAACTCATTGAGAATACCTTGTAAGGCCATGTGCTCCACATCGCCCACGCAGCCGGCTTTTCGCAGGCGCGCCACCTGCTGGGATTGCTGGTCCAGTAGCTGGGCGGCCGCATTGTGGTAGGCGGGCAGGGCTTCCCGCTCTGCCGGCGCTAGGTATCGGTGCAGTTGCTCCTGCGTGAGGTCTTCCCCGAACAACCCGAGCCCGATGGTTTGCCGCTTTTGTTGGGCGTCTTGCCCATATAAGCCGGGCTGGCTGACGTGTTCCCACGCGGTGGGCTCCAGCAACTGCCGCCGCAGCTGGTAGAGCCAGGCAATGTGCCGGTAAATCAGCGCCTGGTGGGTCTCAGCCAACACTTCTTCGGTCGTGGTTCCGAAGGGGCCGGTGCCACCAACGCTCTGATGTTAGACCCCCAGATGCGCGAACTGTTGACAATGCCGCCCCAGATGGTACGGGCTTCCCAGAGACGATCGTACGCCTGGTTGTTTTTAAAGCCCACGTAAAACGTCACGGCCGTACCAATCAAGGACAGGGGCAGCCAGGGGAAACTAAACTGGTGCAACGCGGTGTAGCGGTAGAGCCCCGCGACCAGCAGCGTGTAGGGAACCAACCAGGTTAAATGTTTGCCGGAATTAAAGAAGGCCGTTTCCGTCAGGCTGTAATTCTTTTTGACGTACATAAGATTGAGGTTGAATGGAGTGTGCCCAAGTCATTCGCGCTTACTTATTCCCCCAGTCCACGCGTACCAAGCCGCCTTTTCGGTCTTTGCTGGCAACTGAACCGTCTCCCGGGGCTCCGTTTTCGTTCGCGGGTCTGCGGCCATTGCACCCAATACGTGCTTGGAAGCAAGGAAATTGGCCTGGTGGTGCTTGCACCCGCGCTGGATTTGAGCGGCGGTGTTCTGGGTATCGCCGTGGTAGGCAAGGTTCTTTTCGCATTTGCCTATCTCCACCGCCGATACTTGCCCCACGTGCACTACGGCCTTACAGTGCGGCCGGCAGCCATCGGTGGACCGGTAGTAGGCTGCGCGCTCCCGGAACTGGTTTTTACAGGCGAAGAAAAACCGGATTCAGCCGTGATTCCGCCCTGCTTCGCGCTCGCTAGCTGAGTTGCGGCCGGCCGGTGGGGCGGGCAAGCGCGTGGGAGAATAGCCGAACTGTTTTTTGAAGGCGTGCGAAAAGTGCGAGAGGTTTTCAAAGCCCGATTCGTAGCACACGTCGGTGGGTTTCTTCCGCTGCTCGGCCAGTTGGTAATGCGCTAATTCCAGCCGTTTGTGCGTGAGCCACCGCTGCGGGGTCGTGTCGAAAACTTTTTTGAAGTCCCGTTTGAATGTGGTCAGGCTGCGGCCCGTGAGCTGGCCGAAGGTTTCCGCTGGCAGGTTGAACATGTAGTTCTTTTCCATAAAGCGGATGAGGTCCACTTTATGCGGGTCATCGAAATTGGCCAGCAGGCCGTCCAAGTCCGGCTCGATCAGGCGCAGGATGCTGATGGCCTCCGTCAGCTTCAAGGTGGCTAATTCCGGCAAAAAAGGACCTTCCAAAGCAAAGTAGGGCACCAGGGAAGCCAGGCAACTCTCCAGGAGCGGATGCCGGCGAAAGCTACGGATTTTGGGCACGGGCGCACTCACCGCTTTCACCGGGTGGCCGCTGTAAAAAGCGCGGAGGATGTCCGTGGTCAGCGACATAACCACGGTTTTGTGGGGCAACCCGTCTTGGGGGTAATTGAGGATGGTGGCCGGCTGATTGCGGGGAATCAGAAAGATATCGCCGGTTTGAAAGTCGTGCACCCCATCGGCCTGCACAATCCGGGTTCGCCCGGAAATGAACCAGATCAGCAGGTGGTGGTCGAAGACCACGTCCGATTTAAAGAAATGGTCTTCGTAACAGGACAGCTTGATTTCCGGCGTCAGGTAGGTGGATACGTGTTCCATGGCTCATTTCATCGGGTTCGGGGTTCGGTTGCTGACGGGTCCCGCTTGCGAATGAATGCCCGGGCAGGCGGCTGCGAGCCTGGTTAAGTCCAGCACTCTGCCAACCCGTTCCGCTCACGCGGGGTGTTTGTAACCAAGATAAACTTCGGTTAATGTAAACACGCTATTACTTGCTCAACGTCAATCAGCATATTGGCACCCGTGATACAGGTTGCCTCTTCGCGGAAAATAAGAAAGAGGGGGTAGCAGTAGGCGGAGCTAAACTTCAGTTGGCCGCGAAGGCGATACCGGTCAGTTGCTCACTCAGGGTCCACAACCGCTGGGCACTACTCTCATCCAACGAATAGGGCTGTACGCCCCGGGCCGTGGACGGATCATCGGGGCGGTGCTCGATTTGCCCTTCGTCCAATTCGGCCACGTCGCCATCTTCGCAATATACCCCGCCCAGGGAGTCGAGCAGCGGGCTGGTCGCGCACCACACCGTCGTTGCCGCTCCTTGGGCAATGGTCTTCAGCTTGGCCGCCACCTCGGGCAGGATAGTGCCCTGCGCATCACAAAAACCCATCTGCTGGAATAACTCGAGGGGGGCTTCACGCCCAAGCTCGGTGCCGTTGATGGAGCCGGGGTGCACCGCATACGCGCGGACGTGGGCGGCTTGGGCGCGCTGGTTTAACGCCACGGTGAACAGATTGCTGGCCGTCTTGGATTGCCCGTAGCCCTCGAGCGTGTGGTATTCCCGGTGCTGGAAATTAGGGTCCTCGAAGTTGAAGGGCGCCATCTGGTGCCCAAACGACGATACGTTGATGACCCGGGCACCCTGGGCCTGTTTGAGGGCTGGCCACAGGCGCGCTACCAGCTGGAACTGCCCCAGGTAATTCGTCGCTAGCTGCGACTCGATGCCCCGGGGGTCGCGCCGCAAGGGCACCCACATGATGCCAGCGTTGTTGATCAGCAAATGCAGGGGCCGGCCCGAGGCCAGAAACCGTTCGGCAAACGCATCAATGGATGCGGGGTCCACCAAATTCATCGTTTCCAGCTCCACGTTGGCGATGCCGTGCAGATTGCGCTTCGCTTTTGCCGTGTCGCGGGCCGGCACAATGACCGTAGCACCGGCCGCGGCTAGCACCCGGGTGGTTTCCAGCCCGATGCCCGCATTGCCGCCGGTTACAATGGCAATTCTGCCGGTCAGGTCGACGCCGTGGATGACGTCGGTGGCGGTGGAAGCGGCGTTAAAGCCCGAGCCCAAGGGCTGCTGCCGGGCTCCTTGAAAATTAACTTGTCTCATGGCGAAGGAGAAGTAGTGGTTTGCGTTGAGACAAAGGTCGAGGGCGTGGCACCGGTGGACTTTGTTTAAAAGACCTATTTTGTTTGTTTAAAGGACCAGTTCGAACAGGCGCGCAGAGAAGAATAACCCGGGCTGCCCGCGCTCGCGCTTTCCTGCTGCCACCTGAGCCTGCCCAGCGAATACGTCTTTCCGACCAGTTTCTACCCGCCACAGTCCCGGTTGAGATGAACCTAATGGCAGCCTAGCAGCCACCTAGCAAGCCGGTGGCGCGCCGAGTTGGAGATTTTCGTCTATTTATTTAACAGCCCTCAACTCACTATAGAGCCCCAGAACCTGCTGCGTAACCCAGCTACCTGGTAAGTGGTACTGACCGAAATTCCGTGGTGGTTTTCTGTTCCTACTCTAGTGGGACCCCTATAAGTCGGGGTCACCCGGCAACGACGGGGCTCTGCGAAGCCATGGTTTTATCTTCGGCAGAGAGTACCAGTTCAATGGCTCGTAGCCCGTATTAGTTTTTGTATAAGGTAAATATCAATGCCGTGTGAACTATGAAAGCGAGAAGGCTACCCATACAGTTTTGGGTCGAGTTGGAAAGGCTTTTAACAGCAGAATGACGGGAATGGAGGAGTAGAAAACGTTTATTCGGTTCGAACTAGCTCACGGGCTGTTGCAGAGTCAGACCAGCGGACCAGTCGGAAACGGGCTGACCATAATGGGAGGCGAAATCGTAATCGGAAGGAGCGTTTCTCTTCGCTAAATGCAGTAGAGAGATAGGGAGCAAATTGCTACAGAAGTTCCGCGATAGCCACGATCCTTTTAAAGTGCCAAAAACAACTCCATATAGTGTGATAAGAGCCCCTTATCACAACTATACGTACTTGAGGTGGGCATTTTGTCCCTTCAGCGCCCGTTAAGCAGCTCGCCCTTGTGTTGTCTCCCCGCGCAATTGGGTAGCTTGTGGGATGGGGCGGGGTACTGCTCGGCGCTGCCCGGGGCTGGGCCAGGGAGGGGAGGCGCAGGGCAATGGCCTGGCTGACCAGGGCGGCCAGCAGGTCGAGCACCCGTTGCGTGGCGGCGGGGAGGGCGACGCGGGCGGCGGTCGATGAGGCAGCGCGTGCCTAGGGGGCGCTGGTCGGGCAGGCGCAGCAGCGACCCGGCGTAGAAGCGCAACTCGTTGCCTTCGGCGGCGTGCCGGGCCTTCGAGCAGCATGCCCCTGCCTGGCCTATAAAGAGAGCTACTCTGACAAGCAGCTGATCCGTTGGGACCCCGTGAAGAGGCGCAGGGGGTAAAACACCGAGGCAGCGTGGCACGTACTACCCCGAACCTCCCGTATACCTCCTTCCCATGCCTGCCCTCCTTGGCACCCTGCGCACTGGCACCAGCGGCATCGTCGTGCCCGGCCCGAAGGCCACCTTTCCCGAGGCCTACCAGGCTACCAGCCGCCTCACCTACTATGCCACCCTGTTTAACTCGGTGGAGATTAACAGCACCTTCTACCGCATCCCCCAGCCCAAAACGTTTGCGGCCTGGGCCGCGGAAACCGGCCCGGCGTTTGACTTTACCCTCAAGCTGTGGCGCGATATTACGCACACCACCGCGCTGGCCGAGGACCTCTCCGGCGTGGTCCGCTTTATGGATGCTGCCCGGGAGTTGGGCCCCAAAAAGGGCTGCCTGCTCCTGCAGTTCCCGCCCAGTAACACCCTTCGCCAGCTACACGCGGTCCGGGCCCTCTTGCAGGCGCTGGCCGCGGCAGACCCCGCCCACGAGTGGCGCAAAGCGGTGGAATTTCGCCACCCCAGCTGGTATGCCGAGGATACGTTTGAACTGCTGGACCAGCACGGCGCCAGCCTCGTGCTGCACGACAAAGGCCCCGCCCGAAACGCCCAACTCAACGAGGGGGCAGACTTTGTGTATCTGCGCTTCCACGGCCCGCAGGGCAACTACCGCGAGTCCTACGAGCGCGACTTTCTGCACGACCAGGCCGAGCAGATCCACGACTACCTCCACGAGGGGAAAGACGTATATGCCTACTTCAACAATACCATGGGCGCCGCGTTTGACAATGCCCAAGACCTGCAGCGGCTAGTCGCGGAGCGGGCGTGAGCCGGACGAGTCGCGTCCGGGGGCAGGGGGGCGCTGGATTCCAGGGCCAGGGCGTGGTAAACCATGGCGCGGGCCTGTTTGGGTAAACCCTCGTGGCTGTTGCAGAACTCTCGGCTGTCTGTTTGACCGGTTGTCTCACCACCTCCTGAGAGTCTTAACTACCTGCTTAACGCCTATTTTACAGCTTGTACCAGCTTGGATATACCGTTATCATGGTATAGTTAGGATTCTGCAACAGCCACGTTGCTTCTCGGACACGTCCCGGAATCCGTGCGCGCTTCGGTCGACCGTGCCGTCCCCACCGGCGTAGAATTTTGGCGGGGGCTAGGCTCCCTTTTAGGCGTTTACGAACCTCATCCCCTCGGCACGTTTCGTAGACTAGGGGGATGAGGTTCGTAAACGCGTACCGTGCTACAGCGGCCTGTTGGCACCTAGCGCAGGTCAACTGCCAAGCGTTCCCCGAAAGCAGGGTTCACCATAAGGGCCGGGCGGTGAGTAGTTGTAATGCGCCCGCGGCCCTCGCGATACAGCCTCTATCTTCCTTTGATTGCTTCTTTCGCCATGATGCCCTTTGCTTTCCCTCTCTTATTGGATGAACGTCCCCGCTCCCCGCAGTGCCGCAAGCGGGCAAATCACTTGGCCTTGAGGCGCTTTACGCTCACCACCCTCGGGGGCTTAGCCGTCATAGGGTAACGAATCGAGGCTTTTTCCATTCGTGCCGACGGCAGTCGTTGTGCGCCTGTTCAGTGTTTGGGCATTTCCCACGTGCCCAGAATTTCAATGTATTGCGCATTCTTTTGGCGCAAGGCAGCCATTTTCGCGGGAAACGACGGGCTGCCCGGCGGGCTGGTTTTGAAGAGTTCCACCCGGTCCTTTAGGTGGCGTTCGAAGCCGCTTGGGTGCAGGGTGAGCAGCAGCGTGACCGGCACCGTCCCGCGATTGGCTTGCCGGTGCGGCGTGCCCCGGGGAATCAACAGATAAGAACCGGCCGGCAGTGTGTACACAGTGTCCCTCACCTTCGCTGTCAGCGTGCCGGCCAGCACGTAAAACGACTCGTCCCAGGTGCCGTGTCGGTGCCACGGGGTTTGGTAGCCGGGCTGTTCGGTGATTTCCACCAGCGACCAGGCCCCGCGCGTGGCGGCGCTGTCGACCAAAAACCGCGCGTGGCCGAAATCGTACGCCAAGGCCGCCGGTTCGCCGGCCCGGTGGACCAGCGGGGCCTCCGGGCGCCCGACGCTCGTCCCGGGACGGGGCGTTTGCGCGCGGGCGAGGGAACTGCCGCCGAGCAGCAGCGCTCCCCAGAGCACGGTAACACCAGCTGAGGGGGAAATGCGCGAGCGTGTAGCATGGGGGCGGCTTAGACAAAGGTGGCGGCGGCAAAGACGGGAACCGGGCGTGAGTGGGTCCTTTTGGTACGCGAGAAAATACGGGTGGCTCGCTACTATATAGCGTAGTTCATGTAGGGGTTCTTTTAGCAACAGGGCGGATTTACACGCTGAGTCCTCGGACAGCACTTTATCCAACGGGAGAGTTCTAAAAGGCTTACGAAAAGGGCGACTCCAAGCAATCTAGCGGGTAAGACGTTCCTATCAAAATGAAATCCCTCTCTGATGGGTGACTGGCTGCCAAGTAGTTGCTTCACAAAATGAAAACGATGCGGTAATGATTTGCCGGGTGAATCCGCCCTGTTGCTAAATGAGTCGCTAGAACGCCACTACCTGCTCGCTACAGGTTGCTTCCAGCGCAGGGCCGTTTAAAAGCAACCTTCCTTCGTTGTGGAAGGCCCGTTTAGGGTAGCTGCGGCATCGCTCAATAGAGAGGCGCAACTGATTAAACTAGTCCCACAATGGCCGTGCGTCCGCTCCTCGATTAGTCGCTTATTGGAAAGCTCCATTTTATTTTGCTGGCATCAGAGAAGGAGGTGGGCTATTAGAAAGTTGTCAAGTGAGTAAAGAGGAACTTGCCGAGAGCGGATAGTCGGCGTGGGAGCATACTTTATAAGGGCGCCCTGTAAAGCACGCTCCAACGCCATAAAGTCTTGATAAGGGCCCCTTATCGAGGGGAATTGATACATAGGGATTCGCAGTTGAAACAGTAATTGCACGCCAACCGGCAGTAGGAACGGTACGACAGCGCCGCAATTTCTTTTTGGTGCCAACTCATTCTAGGGCCAGACAAAGGAAGGGCCAAGCGCAAAAGTGGACAGAAGAACTGCTGTTGACGTGTCGCACAAAATCCGAGGGATATCCGTTGGTGGACAGGCCGCGACGGGCCAGGGCTCGTGCAGGACTAAGACTAAATCAGTTGGAATAATGATAAGAGGGACCAGGGCCAGGCATCAGACGCGCAGGAGAGGAAGAACGGAGTAAGCTCCTTATCGGCGGCTAGCCGCCGATAAGGAGCTTACAGTTCAGGGAAGCGCGCAGCCTTCCCTTTTTTTACCCAACTGGCGGCAGGGTCATTAGCAGCCGCCAGTCAGCTAAAGCGGCTCGCCGAATGGGGGCAGCTTCCGCGGTATAGATTGGGTTTTCGATCCAGCGGCGGAATACCGCTAGGTTGCGGTATTCGACCAGCGCAAGCTCGTCCCAACGCTCCCCGCGCGGGCCACCAAGGCCGCCAGCGCGGGGCCTTGAAAGAAGACTTTGGCTTCCTGGGGCGAATTATGGGCCAGGAAAGCCTGGATATAGTCCTGGTACGCTTCCCGTCCCGAGCGCGGCGCCTTGGTTGAGTGGGGGCCGTAATCGGCCTGTTCCCGATATCGCAACAGGTTCAGCATCAAGACGGGTTGGTCGGCGGCCAGCTCGCGCGTGGCGGCCAACAAAACTTCAAAGTTGACTTCCAGGGCTGGTCAGCCCCCGGGCCGGTTAGGACCGGGGAGGGGTTGGCGGACGTCATACAAGAGGGCTTAGAGTTCTTTACAAAGCACGTCCTCAACCCGGCCAGTTCACCTTAAACTAATTTAAGAACGGCGGGTTAAGCTTTCTTTTTGCGCAGCATACTTAAGAACTCGGGGGTGACGCCCAGGTAGGCGGCAATGTGCTTCTGCGCCACCCGTTGGTGCAGCCGCGGGGACTGCCGATGAAAACGCGCAAAGCGCGCCTGGGCCGTCAGCTTCAGGTGCGCTTCGAGGCGGCGCTGTAAGAGCTGAAAGCCGTTTTGGCTGAGGATGCGGAAGAAGCGCTCGAACTTAGGGACCTGCTGGCAAAGCTGTTCCAGGTGGTCGAGGCTCAGGTGCAACAAGTCGGTGGCTTCCAGGGCCTGTAGGGCGAGGGTGGCCGGCGTACGGTGGAAGAAGGCCGCGCTGTCCGTGCACCACCAGCCTTCGGTCGCGAAAGCTAGAATGTGTTCTTTGTCGAAGGCATCCGTCGCATAGGTGCGCACGCAGCCGCGCACCACAAACGTGAGGTAGAGCGCTCGCTGGCCGGCCCCCAGCAGCTGGCCGTCGCGGGCTATGTGCTGCGGCACGAGTAAACCGGTAAAGAGGGTGGCCTCCTCGGCGGTAAGGTGGATGTGGCGCGCGACATTCGCCAGAATACTGTCATGCATGGCCGAAAGAACCACTTTGCTTAGCTTGGATTGCGTACGTCGGCTCGGAAGCCGGTCACCTCCCATTCCTTCGCCGCCCGCCCCGTTACCTCAACATGGGTTCTGCCAATAGCCACTTGGGGCCCATTGGCTTTCCGTAGCTTGGCCGTTTCGTCGCCACTACCCCTGTTGCCGCCGGTTAGGAAAACTTTCGCCTTTTCAATGTCCATGGTATTCGCAAATTAGGGCGTGAATAGCAACAAGTGAGCTTACCTAGAGCGGTGGCCCGTGGCTTTGCGGGTAACAAAGATCGGAGAACCGGCCACCCCCTTGCTTGCGCTCCTCAAACAGAAACTTACTTCCATCAAACCGCTTGTTACTTGGTGAACAAGCCGGAACAGCCCGCCGTCGGGGAAGTAATTAGTAGGTGAGTTGGTCCCAGACGATGACCTGCCCGGCCTGCTCGTGCACAAACTGCACCCCGCCGTCCTGCGAGACGACAATGGCCAAACACTCGGGCGCGGCCAGACAGAGGCGGTAGGCGGCGCGGTGGCGGGTGCCGCCATGGTCGACGGCCAGGGGCTGGCGCTGGCGGGCCTCCAGGTCGAGCGCGCGGTAGACCCGCTCCAGCGGCACTTGCGTGGCTTGAATTTCGACCCCAAAGCCAACCAGCGCCAGCTGTTGGGTGAGCACCAAGGCCCATCGACGGCGGCGAGCCCGGCCAGGTAGTCGGCCAAGTGCTCGATTTCCGCCGTCAAGGCCAGCAGTTCGGCGTCATGGGCTTGCTGGTAGTGGGCCCAGCTCACGTCGCCCAACGCCGCCAAGCGGCGCAACACCGCCTGCGCCAAGGCCGGGAAGCGCGGGCCCGCCGCGCCGGGCAGCACCCGGTATTTGGGGCGGAGCACGCCGCCGGGGCCAGCAGGGCGGCGACCCGGTCCGTAGGCAGCAACACGATCAGCGCGCCGTGGCCGCTGGTGCGAATACGGGTCAGCGCCCGCCGCTGCATCTGCAAGGTCAGGCGCACGAGCAGGTCCAACTGCTCGGGTGTCAGGTCAGTGCCGGGCAAGGCTTCGCCAGCTAATTGCCGATTCTCGACAAAGCGCCCCTCGGCCCAGGCTTGGGGAAACGACACGAAGCCGTGGCCCTCGATGCGGCCCCGCTGCAGGGTGAGCACGCGCTGGGCGCCATGATAGAAAACGAGGCTGCCCGGCCCACTGACCTGCACCAGCAGCGCGCGCGGCGGTTGCGCCGTACTCAGGCGCGGTTGGTCGACGAGTTGGTCCCACTGGTGCTCACTGAAGAGCATTCCCCACAGGTGTAAGTCTCCCTCCGGGGTAGGGGCTACGACCAGCAGGCTGCTGGCCTGCTGCACGGCCGGGCTGAGCCGGCGCAACTCCTGCTCGGAGTAGGTGCGGGGCTCGGCAAAGCGCAGCAGGTGAAAATCGGTGAGCGTCCCGGCCTGAGCTTCCAGCTCGGCCTGGGTGGCCAGCACGAGGTGGCAGACGACGGGGCGGCCCTCTTCGGCCAGCAGACTCGCCTGGTAGAGCGTGGAGAGAAAGGCGGTGAGTACCGCCGGAGCCGGCAGCGGCGGGGCAGCCAGGGGCCAGTGCTGGTGCAGGGCCAGCGCCAGATCGGCCGGGTAATAGTGCTGGGCGTGAGGCATGAGGAACGCGGGGTAAGGCGAAGCGGGCAACGCTACCTTCTGGCCGGCTAGTGTGTGAGGCGGAACATAAGCAACTGCATAATAGTAAGAATGGACCTACTCCGCGGTGGCGGACCAGGCGACCACTAGCAAAATCTAGTATCAACCGGTTCGCTCGCGCTACGAACGAACCGTTTGATACTAGATTTTAGCAGGGATACCGTACGCAATTCAAGCCGGCAACGGGACTCCCTTACAAGTTAATGGCCCCCCATCCGCTAACACTTCCGACCCGAGCATAAAAGAAGAATCCTCGGAAGCGAGAAACACCGCGACGCGGCCGATCTCGCTCGGCGTTCCCATACGTTTAAGCGCCGCCACCGCCGCCAGATCTATTTTTTGTTGCGTTGCTTCTTCCTCTGACAACCCAAATTTATCATACACCGGGGTATCGATAATGCCCGGACTGACCACGTTAACCCGAATATTCCGCGCCAGTAAGTCCTGCGAAAACGAGCGGGCAAACGACACGATGGCGGCTTTCGCGGCGGTATAGAGCGTCAGCCCCGCAAACGCCTTATGCGCCCCCATGGAAGCCACCAGCACGATGGAGGCCTCATCCTGCAGATACGGCAGGGCTTTTTGGACGGTAAAAAAGAAGCTTTTCAGGTTGAGATCGATCGCCTGTTGAAATTCCTCCTCCGTCGTGCTGATGACGGAACTGACCGTGCCCTTGGCCGTTGCGCCTCCCGCATTGACGACCAGCGTATCAAGCTTGCCAAACGTGTCGACCACGGTCTGGAACACGCGCTCCAAGTCCGCGAGCTGCGTCACGTCGGCGCGGAGGGCCAAGAAATCATCGCCCAATTCGTGGGCCGAAGCAGCCAGCGTTTCCGGGTTGCGACCCACGATAGCGCCCTTAGCGCCTTCGCGCTTAAATTCCTGGGCAATGCCGAAGCCAATGCCACTGTTGCCGCCCGTGATAACGGCAACTTTGTCCTGTAGTTTCATAGGATGGAAAGGGAAAAAGAAGTGGAAAAATGGGACGTACGAAGCCAGCCGGCTCGTCCCGTAACCGGTAGGCCAGTCGCGTTAAAGTGAACCGCGCGGGGTTTCAGAGAAAGGGGTAGTCGCCAAAGGCGGCGGATAAAAGGCTGCTGTAAACCAGAGGGATGGCTCGCCGGGTGCCCCCTTCCCCAACTTCGCACGGTGCTTGGCTGGGAATGCTAAGAAGCGGCCGCTTTCCCCTTACGGGTGCCTTTGCCAAGTTGCTTTGGTGCTTACCCAGCGGTGTTTGACGCCGTGCGGTAGGCTACCCCCTTTTGACTTACCGGCCGGTTAAGCGTGGGGAAGGTGAACTTGAGCGCGGTGCGGTAGGCGTGCTTCGGCCGCTGGCCACTGGCAAAGAAACTAATTCAGCGCCGAGCGCGGCCTTGACTAGCGCGCAAGCAACGAATAGCTTCATCATGAGGTAGCCTGTGGCCTTCCTTGAGTTGCTTAAGACAAGCGGCCTACTGCTGAGGACATCTTAGATCTCTAGTAGCCAATCCCTGCAAGACCAGGCGTACTTCTCATTGAACGCAGGATCAGTTTGGGTCCTGATGCCGCTTGTACTACGCGCCAGGTGGACTGCTGCACGGTTTGCCATTTTACTAAAGAATTAGGGTACTTCGGGTGCCGTTTGCCTTGGCAATAGTAGCGTTGTGGGGAAACGAAAACGGAGACATTTGTCCCCGTTTTCCTCGCTTCCGCTCCCTGGCGAGCCGATCGGCTAGGCTGTTGCCGAGGTGCGTGCTTCTGGTAGCCGCAGCGAGCAAGCCGGAACCCTGCCTCGGGCAGGCTTACTGCTTAATGCGCAAAAACAACGGCCCCCTAAACACCGGCCTAAATGTTGAGGTATACCAAGCCGGATTGAGACGACTGATTTACCTAACTTTCTACCCGCCCCCGCAACGCGGCTGTTTAGCGGCTTGGTCCATATCGTTCACCTACGTGCATCGCCATGGTTGAAACGTTTCGAAAGTATGTAACCGCGAGAGGCTCCTTTACCGAGGCCGAACTCGAGCAGATAGAAGCTGTTGCGATGGTCAAGAACCTAAAGCGCCGGCAATTTTTACTGCGGGAAGGCGAGGTCTGCCGCCACATGGCCTTTGTCGTGAGCGGTTCCATGCGGCTCTACCGCACCGATGAGTATGCGGTAGAACACATTATCCGCTTTGCCACGGAGAACTGGTGGATTAGCGACCACGAAAGTTTTCACAACGGGCAACCAGCAAAAGGGGCAGTTGATGCGCTGGAAGACAGCCAGTTGTTGCTGTGGTCGCGAGAAAACTGGGACCTGCTCAAAAAAGAAATCCCCGCCTTCAACGCCCTGCAAACCCAGTTGATAAGCCGCACGTTTGATGCGCAGGTTGACCGACTCTACGCGGCCATCAGCCGCAGTCCGGAAGAGCGGTACCACGCGTTTGTAAAAGCCTTTCCCGGCTTTTATCAACGCGTACCCTTACATATGATTGCTTCCTATTTAGGGGTATCCCGCAAAACCTTGGGCCGTATCCGCAAGCAGGCTAGCTCCGGTTAACTACCTCGTTTGCGGACTGTTTTGTCCTTGAATGAACTGTTCCGGACGACTCAGGACCACACACTGCCCCACTATTGGAGGGTTATTTTAGACGGTACAGCTATTGTATCGTCTAAAATAACCCTCCAATAATCGAACGGTCAAGACACTGTATGCCATCTGGAAAGGTTGATCGTTGCCTGATCCGATCGCCTCTAATCCAGCACCAGAAATGACGCTGAGCGTAGCGAGTCAACAAGATCTTTATCTGCGTCCACTGTCAATTTACCCATCAGCCCAAAAGGGAAACCGTAGTTATTTCGGTGCTATCAAGTTAACTATATATAAAAATCATATATTATGTATGCAGTTGTCCCTTAGAGGGATATTGTTCGGTTTGGCGCCACTCGCCGAAAGGGCTAGGAGAATAGATAAGCGCCTAATACCTCTATAAGACCAGCAAAAAACAGGGTGTTTGACCTTCGGTGTCAGTTCCAACGACTGACTATTATGGGCTTGAAATAGCCAGCGACTGACCCGCGGCACCTACCCGGGATCTTAATGGAATGGCACCTAGCTTGTGCTGGTTATGATGTGGTGGGCTCTCCTTATTCTAGCGCGCATCCGGGCGAAGAATTTCGCCCGGTCAGGGAGTGCTACCCCTATGGGGAAAGCAGAGGCCCCGGCACCGACAATTACTTCTCACCTTCGGCCGCCCGCAGTTCGTCAGTGGCGGCAAGGCCAGTTATCAGTGGCAGGCATGTTTTCGGCCGCTTTGGGCTTGAAAGGATTCCGGCTCCCCAAGGGCTTGATCGGCGGCGAAATAACGGGGCTCTCGTGGGTGAGTAGTTCGGTAAGCGGAGCGTTTTGGTCGCTGCTGGTGATCCAGGTACCCTTTCTCGTCTTAGGCTATTCCTCTCTCGGCCAAAAGTTCGCGCTAAGAACGCTGGAAACCCTTTGGGCCCTGGCAGGCGGCATCTCTTCCTTCCCTTATCCCCTTGCATGATGGTAAACTTTTCCCCCTCATGGGGCCTGCTGCTGCTGCTGGCCTTCCCCCTTGCTGCCCAAGCTCAGAACGGCGTCGGCATTGGCACCACCGCCCCTGATGCCTCGGCGGCCCTCGATATCGTCTCGTCAGCCAAGGGGGCATTGCTGCCGCGCCTGACCGCAGCCCAGCGCACGGCCATCACCCGCCCGGCCACGGGCCTGCTCGTGTTTCAAACCGATGGGCCGGCCGGCTTCTACTTCAACCGGGGCACCCCCGCGGCCCCGGACTGGCAGCCAATGGGTGCCGGCGGCGGCGACAACCTGGGCAACCATACCGCCACCCAAGCGCTGCAATTGCAAGGTAATGCCTTAACGGGCACGGGAGCCAGCGTCGGCACGGCCGTGGGCCTGGGCGTACGCGCCGATGGTGGCTTGAACCTGGGCCAGAATACCGTTGGCAACAACCTCTACCTCGGTTTCCAGGCCGGGCAAGCCAACACGACGGGTAGTGGTAACGTGTTCAGTGGTTTTCAAAGCGGCGAAAACAACACGACGGGCTACAACAATGTGTTCAGTGGCTATCAAAGTGGCCGCAGCAATACCACGGGCAACTTCAATGTGTTCAGCGGGGCTTACAGTGGCTATAACACCACGACGGGCAGCTTCAACGTGTTTAGCGGCAACAGCAGCGGCATCAGCAACACGACGGGTACCGGCAACGTGTTCAGCGGCGACCGGGCCGGGCAGGCCAACACCACGGGCAGTGACAACGTGTTCACTGGTTTTCAAAGCGGCTTCAACAATACCACGGGCAACTTCAACGTGTTTAGTGGCTATCAAAGCGGCCGCAGTAATACCACAGGCCGCGATAACGTGTTTAGCGGCAATCAAAGCGGCTTCAATAACACGACGGGCAGCAACAACGTGTTCAGCGGTACCAGCAGCGGCAGAAGCAACACCACGGGTACGGATAACGTGTTCAACGGTACCAACAGCGGTCTGAGCAATACGACGGGCCGCGACAACGTATTTAGCGGCGCCAACAGCGGCCGTAGCAACACCACCGGCACCGGCAACGTGTTTAGTGGCACTAACAGTGGCTTCAATACCACCACCGGCACGGGCAACGTATTTAGCGGCGACCGGGCCGGGGAAGCCAACACCACGGGCAACTTCAACGTGTTCAGCGGCTATCTCAGTGGCTACAGCAACACGACCGGTAGCAACAACGTGTTTAGTGGCACCAGCAGTGGCCGCAGCAATACCACCGGCACGGATAACGTGTTCAGCGGCTCCGGCAGTGGGGCCAGCAACACGACGGGCTATAACAATGTGTTCAGTGGCGCTAACAGCGGCCGCAGTAATACCACCGGCAACTTCAATGTGTTCAATGGTACGAACAGTGGTATTGCTAACACGACGGGCACCGGCAACCTGTTCAGTGGCACCGATAGCGGCCTCAGCAATACCGAGGGCAGCTTTAACGTGTTCAACGGGTATGGAAGCGGCCTCAATAACCGCACGGGTAGCCACAACGTGTTCAGCGGCACCTATAGTGGCGTCGATAATATCACCGGTAGTGACAACGTGTTCACTGGCTTTCAAAGCGGCTATCGGAACAATACGGGCAGCGGCAACGTGTTTAGTGGCACCAACAGCGGCTACAACAATACGACGGGCATCTACAACACATTCAGCGGTGGTTTAAGCGGCCGCAGCAATACCGAGGGCAGCTTCAACGTGTTCAACGGGTATGAAAGTGGCCTCAACAATAGCACGGGCAGCAATAACGTGTTCAGCGGTTATCTAAGCGGCCTCAGCAACACGATCGGCTTCGGCAGCGTATTCAGCGGCACCAACAGCGGCCGCAGCAACACGAGCGGTAACTTGAACGTGTTCAGCGGCTATCAAAGCGGCTTCGACAACACGACGGGCAGCGAGAACCTGTTCAGCGGCAGTTTCAGCGGCTTCGTCAACCGCACGGGCAGCAACAACGTGTTCAGCGGCGCCAACAGCGGCCGCAGCAACACGACGGGCAGTGGCAATGTGTTCAACGGCACCGACAGCGGCCGCAGCAATACCACGGGCAGCAACAACACCGCCCTGGGCCAAGGCGCCGGCCCCACTTCCGGTGCGCTGACCAACGCCACGGCTCTGGGCTACCAAGCCCGGGTGAGCCAAAGCAATTCCCTCGTGCTCGGTGGCACCGGGGCTTCTGCCGTGCGCGTTGGCATCGGGACGGAAGCGCCGGGCTACCTGCTCGATGTAGCGGGCGATATCCGGGTGAACGCGACCGTCTACACCTCCGATGCCCGCTTCAAGCAGCAGGTGCGTCCACTGGCCGGCGCGCTGGCCGCGGTGCTGCAGCTACGCGGCGTGCGCTACACCTGGAACACCCTGGGCGTGGCCCACGGCGGTACGGTCGGCACCGAGCAGGTGGGTCTGCTGGCGCAGGAGGTGGAAAAAATCTACCCTGAGCTAGTGAGCACCGACAAAGAAGGCTACAAAGCGATCAACTATGCCCAGCTGACGCCCGTGCTCATCGAGGCCCTCAAAGAACTAGCAGCCCAAAATGCCGCGCTGCAAGCGCGCACCGCCACGGCCGAAGCCAAAGCAGCCCAGGCCACGGCCACCACTGCCGCCTTCGAGACGCGGCTACGGGCCCTGGAAGCCGGCAGTGGGCAAGCCCAGCGCTAACCGCCCTGGTGCTATCGCTGCTTTAGCCCTCTTTCCTCTGCCTGCTTCCCCCTGCCTAGTTATGAAACTTTTCCTTCCCCTGATCCTCGCGCTGCCCGCCCTCCCCGGCTTCTCCCAAACCCTGACCAACCAGGGGGCCATCCTCACGGTCGAAGCCGGTGCCACGCTCTACGTGGCCGGGGGCGTGCTCAACCAGGCCGGTAGCACCCTGACCAACGCCGGCACGCTGCACCTCGAGGGCGACCTGACTAACGCGGGTACCTTCACCTCGCCGGGCCTGCTGCTGTTCGCGGGTACCCGCACCCAAGTCTTCCGCCCCGGCACGGCCGCCGTATCGGCTATCACCCTCCGCAACACGGGCGCGGCGGGCGCCAACCGCTTGCTGGTCACTCAGGACCTAGTGATCACCTCCTTGCTTACCCTGACCCGGGGTCTGGTGCGCACGCAGGGGATGGAGACGGGTGCCCCGCTGGCCACGCTAAGCCTGCCTGACGGGGGACGGATCGTGGGCGAAGGTCCCGGCCAGTACGTGCAGGGCCGCCTGGCTTTGACGCGCGCAAGCGTGAGTGCCGCTACGGGTCCGGTCGACTTCAGCAATGGGCTGGTGCTTGATTCAAACGAGCAGAACCTAGGACCCGTCACGGTCACGCGCACGGCGGGCCTGCACGCCGCAGGGATAAGCTACGGCACCACTGTGGGCGGCACCCGGGGTATCGACCGGCTCTGGCAGGTGGCGGCTCGCCAGCCGCTCAGTGCTCCCGTTTCGGCCACCGTGAGTTGGATCAGCGACGACGATAATGGCCTCGACTTCACGACATCCGCCCAGCTCTGGCAGGCCGACCAAGCCAGCGGCCCCTGGACCCGGCAGGGCGCCCCGGCCACCAGCAGCGCCCGCCGCTTCACAGCCATCGTGACGCAACTCGGGGTGCTAACGATCAGCAACTCGAGCACCTCGCGGCCCCTGACGCCAGAGAGCCGCTCCGTCGGCTTTACCGCGCAGCTCTACCCTAATCCAGTGCGCGGCAGCGAAGTGCCGACCCTGCTGGTGTACATTGCCGACGCCGGCCCCCTCAGCTGGCAGCTGACTGATGCGCTGGGGCGTACACTGAGGAGCCAGACCGCCCCCTTGCTTCCTGGGACCAATGTATTGCCTCTCGGCCCCGCCAACGGCTTACCACCCGGCGTCTACCTAGTACGAATACAACAAGGGACCCATCACCAGGTAATCCAGCTGATACGAGAATAATAGTCAGTTCCCCATATCAGGGGTTCACCACCAAAACCTAGAGAAACCGCTCGGTCAAAGCTTCTACAAACTGGGCTTGGTTGAGGGTAGGTTTCGGTGCTTATTGCTTCTTATCGACCAAGGCGAAAGACAAGCCAGCATAGCCCTAGCATTCCCCTCGATAAGGGGCCCTTATCACAGCGGGCAGCAGTGGAGAGCAACAGTGGGTCGCGCGCTATAACGGCCCGGCCAACGGCTATGACCAGGTCACGGCCCTCGCCGTGGATGCCCTCGGCCGAGTGCTGGTAACGGGACGCTCGGAAAGCGGCCTTGGTTCCAGCCAGCAATTTGCGACCGTTGCGTACACGCAAGCCTCCCAAGCGACGGCGAAGGTCTTGAGTGCAACAACCCAGCCAACGGCGTCTGCTTCGCCAGCAAGCGGGCAGCAGTTGGCCGTGTATCCAAACCCCGCAACGGGCCCCACCACCATTCGCTTCCGGCCCGTGCTCGATGGGCCCGCGCAGGTGCTTGTCTACAATCAACTGGGCCAGCAGGTAGCCACCTTGTACGACGGGCCCGTGCGGCAAGGGCATTCCTACGAGTTGTCGTTGCGTAGCGAACAGTTACCAGCGGGTTTGTACACCTGTTCGCTGCTCGTTAGCGGCCAGCGCGAATCAGTGCGCCTCGTCGTGACCCATTAAGCTCTGACCGGTCTTAAATCTACAAAAAGCGTCTTCCACCATGGTGGAAGACGCTTTTTTTCGGGTCTCTTATGACAGGAGGTAGTTAGGTAGTGGACCAGCAGGCGGCAGGGTAAACAGCTTGGCTCTTTTCTAAACGTCCCTAGCAAGGTGCCTATAGCAACTGTGTATAGTCATGATAAGGGCCCCTTATCAGGCGTAGAAAAATGTCGATCACTGAAGCAGTGCGGAAACAGCGCGGCCTTTTACCCTCTTACAGGAGGCGGGGCTCGAAAGAGGGGCGCGTCAACCCGTCCTGATTATCCGCCCACCATCGCCCGCTACACCTACTGCTTCGTCTGGCCGGAGGCACGCTGTTGGCTCCGGTGGTGATCCGGTCAATTCGCTGCAAACCGCGTTTTTGTCTGGCCTCTTGCGGCTCCGGAGCTTTTGGGCGCGGTAACCGAATGAAAAAAGGAGTATCTCCTTCGCCAACCGGAGCAAAAAGGGAGTATCCCCAGTCGCTATCCGGACAAAAAAGGGAGTATCTCCAGGGATTTTCGACCTAAAAGCTGCTGTTTTCCTCTTGCGAAAGCGAACAAAATACTAGAAGCCAAGCATTTATCGCATTTTCGCCGGTTGTGTAGCACCCTCAAAGCCGCCCTGCTACAACCTTTCGCCCCTTGGCCTGCTCCTTGTGCTGTCTGCTTCTCGCAGCAGGTCCTTTCCCGTGCCCGCAGGAGGAATTCCGACTTTTTGCCTCCTTCACGACCGACGGGAAGGCTGGAGCCGACGTGCCCTCCTCTCGGTTCCTATTCCCTAACGCCCACCTCTACTCTCCACCCATGTCGCCCTTGCTCCGCTCTAGCAGCCTAATCACCTTACTCTTTTGCGTCAGCTGTAAGTCATTCGACCCTGGTCTGTTAAACCCTACCGCGGTCACCCTTAGCCCGAAGCTGCCGGCCCTGGAGAACCACGTTCGGGATGAGCTGGACGAGGTCACGGTGGTGGTCGGGCCCGATGGCGATGGGAGTGTGGTAGCCACTCGTTCCCGCGATGTGGCTACCTTATTTGAGCGCGAGACGAGGGAAGCCCTCACGGCGCCGTACGGCGATAAGAAAGGCTTCTTAGAACTCAAGGTCACGCCCCTCACGACCCGTGGTTCTGCGTGGCTGCTGGTATCGGGGCTGACGCTGTTCATTCCCAACGCCGTGGGCATGCCCCTCTCGGCGTGGAAAACCACGGTTTCCACCCAGCTCGATGTGCTCGATAGCCAACGGCGACTCGTGGCCACCTACCGGGCTGAGGGCGAAGCCAAGGCCGTGTGGGGTCTGTTTAGCGCCACCAACTATGCCGAACCGGGCCGGGTCGTGTACCTGCAGGCGGTGCGGCAGTGCCTCGAGCAGATCAAAACGAAAATGCAACCGGATCTAGCGCGTTTGCAGAGCCAGTTACAGTAGCGTAGGGCCCGCTTACGCGCTTCCATCGGTGCTATCGCCTTGATCGAAGGTCGCTACACCCGCTAGGGCTTCCCTGCTATTCCCTTACTGCCCTTTCCGGGCCAAGAAGGTCCGGTAGCGGAAAGCAACACGCTCTGTTTTCTGCCTGCTGAGAACACCCCGGATATATTCTTGCTTCCTTCTTCTTCGGATGAATGGTAGGTCCTAGCGCGTTTTGTCGAACGCCTGAAGGAAGGGAAAGAGTTGTATCTAAGTAGTTGTAACTGTCCGAGAAGCAACTTTATGATAACCAGCTTATTCTAACTTGTTAACACCCCACTAAGTAGGCACTTCCTATACTTTGTTTATCTAATGACTTTAATAAACAACTCCCAGCTCAATGCCGCTTGATATATACTGGCAGGAAGGACAAGCAAGAGAGTGGCTAGGCAGCCTACCCATTGATACGCCTTTAGAAGAATTGCTTTATGCTTTCAGCCAAACGGCTGGTATTCCGGTCGACCCCTATGGGGGCATCTCCCGGTTATATCGCTCGCAGTGGCAAAAGCTGATAGAACTGGCGGAAAAGCAGGGGTATCCAACAGCAAAACTACAAGCAATTCAGACGGCCGTCCAGGCTAGTAAAACGGATGGCCTTCTAGTTTTATTCGGTGATTAACATAAAAAAGACTTCTCGGACATTGGCGAGCCTGCTTTCCGCTCCCTATTCGCACCAATTTGATACCTGGCAGACATACGGCCTGATCACGGGCCCCTATCAGATCCCTAACTGAAAGACGGTAAGTACTTAAATCACCGTTTCCGTGTACGAATCAAGCGTTGGCCACCTTGTGTTTCGGCGCACAAGGTGGCCAACGCTTCGCCTTATGCCAAATGAAAAGTCCTTTTTTTCTACAGTAACTTACTGAGGTTCACTGCATATTTAGGAAGCCAAGGGTAGCAGCAACGCCTACTTAATCAGTACATGAGGTTGGGCAGCACTGACACAGCGACTAGGTTTGCGCGCATTCCTATTTAACTGGTCTACCATGAAAACTTCCCCGTATCGTTCGTTCGGCTGGCTGCCGGGGCTGTTTTTGCTTCTCGGGTGCGACACCACCGAGCCCGAACCCCGGTTGAAACTGCCAGCGGTTACGTCCGAGGGGGCCAATACCCTGGGTTTTGAGATCGACGAGCGCGTCTGGGTCAACTACGGCCGGGGCTGCTTTGGCTTCGGGGGCGGCGGCTGTTTCGAGAACAAGTTGCAGGCAGATTTGAGCACCTTCAACGGCGTGCGTTCGCTGTCGCTATCGGCCGGATTAGCGACAGCCCGCCATCAGGAAAGTTTTGGCTTACGCATCGATACGTTGCGGGGAACCGGTACATACTGGGCGGGGCGGCCCCCGGCCTCCTCGATGCCGGGGGGAGTGGCCACCGGGGCGACCGGCTTAATGCTAACGGAGGGGCGCCTCCGACAGCTTTTCGTCAGCCGCGCAAAGTCGACGCGCATTGTCCTTACGCGCGTCGATACGGTTCGACGTATTGTCTCCGGCACTTTTGAGGGCCGGCTCGAAGAGGGCTTTACTCCGGGCACCTTCATAACGATTCGCAATGGGCGGTTTGATGTGACCTATTAAGCTCTCCTTTCCCTGAACAGCAACTGGTGGGGCTCGTAAGGCTTCTATTCTCGTACGGTGGCCCTATTCGAGCTTAAGAAGCTAGTTTACCAATCAACGTTCAGGAAACTCTGCGAGGTAGTGAGTTTCCTAAACTCTATCCAGCGTGTCTTTGTGGCCTATTGTGTCGCAAACAACAGACAACAACAGGCCGCACACCCTTGCAATTAACAATGCTTACGAGGCGCACTATTGGCCGGGTTTGCAAATGCCGATACCACTCTAGTTAGACAGAAACGAGAAATAGGCGACTGGCTGGCCTGTGCTATTCCCCGGAAAAATTTCTTAACATAATTGGTGTTATAAACGGAACCTATGATTTGTTATACATTTCCAGCTGTTCTCATCTTTGTTTAGTTAGGTACTTTTCTAGGAACTATGGTCGCTCACTATCAAGGCTAACAACATCTGCATCAATCGCAACATGACACATGAAACTAAGGAATGGTATGGCGTTAAGTTACTGTTTACCTATACCTTGGTTGGCGAGCCTATTCCAGCTCTAGTGGATGCGCTCTTTGAGCCGGACGTGAGAGCCTACGAAGAAAGCATTGTGCTATTGCAAGCTGAATCAGCGGACAGGGCGTATGAACTGGCCGACCAGTGGGCCAAGCAACGCGAAACGGACTACAGCAATACGTATGGCCAACAGGTCCTCGTCCGTTTATACGACGCACTGGATTGTTATCAAGTAGACCTAGAAGAGGGACAGACCCTGGTGAGTGGGGTGGAAGTATATTCCACTATCATCGAAGGCAAGGCTAGCCAAGAACTAACCACGTTTATTGATCAAGCTTTTCCTATTCAGCCTGGTCACAAACACATGTTCCTAAACAGACGGTTTAATGGCTAAACAGAACTCCTTTTCATAGCGCCTGCTACTCACCAACCAAACAGCCGTAACGTTTGTTGAACGGCTCGAGAAGATGTTACAGGCTAGAGATGGAGAGCCGTTTAATGACAGCGCGCGGTCTTCCACACTTGGTCTACAAGCCTGAACAACGTAGCTTTCGCCGATGGGAAGCCTTCGAATTCGCTACGTCTGCTTTGTCACTCCGCCGACACCTGCGCAAGTAGTAACTCAGGTAAGGAGCTTGACCAGAATCGCGATTGGCGTGGCTTCACAAGACGAGACCCACTTAACAGTTTTTCATCCCGCCCATCCTGAACAGCTCCTTTCCTTAAGCTGGTCGACCGATCGCTTACAGAAGATAGCGCTGCTGAAGGAGACAGCAGGGTTCAACTCCCACTGGCTCCCCTTTCCTGCTATGCCCCACTGCATTAGCCTGGAATCAGCGCCACGCACCACGCTCAGCTATCGGTACTTGGAAACGTCCCTGTTGGTCGTTTTACAACGCTGTGACGGGTTGCTAGAGGATTCCAACCCGCTTCCAAACTGGGCAGGAAAACCATGGCATGACGTCCACTCTCCTGCTACTTGGAGCAGGCTTAAAAGGTATTGGCCATAGCATGGCTTGACTTCCTCACAGCACTACATCCCCTTTTCTGAACAACGGCCAAGAAAGCGGACAAATCAGTCCAAGACCAGTACCCGTACCCGTACCTGGCCCATCCTATTCAGTGTTTGATGATGCTCCTGTCTCTTTGCTTTGCCCTACGCCTACTGCCCTGGCCGCTGTGTGCTGAACGCTACTCTATCCAGCGTGTGAGCGAGTCCCCTCACCGTCTTCTCTTCTTTGTCGGTACTCTCTCCCTTAACTCGTGTGACTCTACCTTTGTCTTGACACGGTTCACGTTTGCCACTCCCCCGAGCAAGCACGCGGTTCCGATCGGCAAGGAAACCCAAAGCGGTTCGTACTCTCTGCGGAAGCAGCAGCTTCTACTCACCGTAACGGCGGGCGATTTACCTCATCAACCGATCTACTTCAACCGCCGAGGCCGCAGACTCTACTATTATGAGCCTTATCAGGTGGGAAAGAACCGGGCGGCTTGGCGCAAACGCTGAGGCAAATAAAAGCATTACGCGAGCGAGTAGGCCAATTGTCACTTTATGAGGGTCGTTTGTAAAATGACAATTAAAATATTATATGTTTAATATATAGTCTGTAAACCAAGTCTTCCCCTAAGCAAAGAGGTCCCTAGTGCCGTAAAGTCAGCGTTATGAGGCTGTCTTTTCGGTTGCCTAGCGTATCCCGCAAGTGAAGGCGTACGTGCTGGTCGGTGGTGCTAGATGCTACCAGCTTGGTATAGCCGGGAAAGAACCCGACTACTACTTCTTGGCCCGCTCGCACTTCGCGGACTTGAATGCCGTTTGGCACGGTGGCGTTTGAGGCAATCGTATAGAGGGTGAAGCGCTGCTGTGTCTTGGGAGGATCGACCTGCCTCAGCAACTGCGGAGGGTTGGTATCAAAAATGGAAAAAGTGGCCAGCTGGTAGACGAGTAAGCCCAAGAGAACGAGGAGCGAGGCAACGAAGAAAACTGCTTTTCTTTTCATGGCTTGTTTTCTTTGACGGACCCTCTGTAAAATGACAAATGGCTTATAATGCTTGCTTGAGCACTGTTCTTTGGCTGTTAGGAGCTCCCTATAATAGAAATAGGTTGTCGTAGTCACGGCAGATGGCCACCACGGCTTGCTGGTCTATCTCTGCGGCTATCTTCACTTCCAGGTCCTGCGTGAGCGTCGCTCCGATTGGTTGTCCCTGCCGGTAAATGAATTCGTACCCCTCCGCCTCTAAATCCAAGAAGGTAGCCTCTGCCTCTAGAATGCCACTTAAGTCTAGAAACCAGTTTCTAATACTAAGCGAGTGTTGAAACAGCCGGCTCATGGCCGAAGTGGCGGCATCAAAACTGAAAAAAGAGTAGTCGCTTGCCTGTATTTGCTTGGACTCTAAATAAATACACCCAACGCGTCCACTCGTGTCGGTAGGGAAGTGGTCGCGGTATTCGCTTTTATTGAGGAAGTATTTCGGCTTCCTATTATCCGTGTACGCATTATAGGCACCATCAATTGAGCCCTGCAAATACCACAGTAACGCGTCATCAAGCGGGAAAGTGAGCGTAAGACAAGTGCCGAATGGCTCTGGTAGCTGCTGGATGGATCCTGCTTGCAAGATGTGAGCTAGTAGACGTTGCTCATCTGCTTGCTTAACAAGCATCACATATCGAAAATTAAGTCCCATAATGCTGAAGGGCCGAGGATAGAGGTTATCATTAAAGTACTACGATTTAGAGGGAGGGCATTAAGGGCAAAAGTCGTCACTATTCCGGGAGAGAGCTTATAAAAAACATTACGTTAAGCAACTTTATCAAGAAATTAAGCGGATGATTGCTTCGTTCCTAGCAACAGAAAAATTCAATTTCCAAATCGTTTTTTTACTTATATCCAGGGATTTGTTTCCCTTGCTTGAAAAGTTCTTATTCTCGCTCTGTTAGCGAAACATTGTCGATAAAATAATAGGCGTTGAGAACAAAACGGCCTTGCAGTCTGCCTGCTTGTAGCCCTTGACCAATAATCGTCCGATAGGCTAGGCGGCTTACCTTTCTTCGCGGAAGACCAAGGTAACAGTAGGAAAAGGGTTCGGTAGCAGTAAAGTCAGCTTCCACTACTTGCCAGGTGTGCTGACGGGCCACGGCAATTCCTTTAGAAACGTCGGGCTCCACCAACTCATAGTGTTTCGTGAACGAAGGACTCCTCGAGAAGGAGACATAGATCGAGTCGCTCGCAATACCGGATGAATCAGCTAACGACAGGAAAAAGCGAATATGGTATGTCTTGCCCACCGTCAGAGGTCGACTCAGCTTGGTGTAGATGACTTCATGGGAAGCATAGTTCTCTTTCGCTCCCCGAGTGGTATTATAATGAAGCAAGTACAAACCCGCCTGTCCTTCGCCCTCGTACGCTTTCCGGTACCCGCTAAAATTACGGAGCACATCCACCGAATCTCGCCGCTGTTCCGAACAGGTGTGCAGGTAATCCGGTGTGCCTTCATTGCCCTGCCAACCGGTTGCTAAGCGAATTTCGCCCGGTTCGATGGGACAAGAACTCATCGTTTCAAAGTCCCCATTAATAATATATTCTTGAACTTGTCCCTGCGCACGAGAAGCCGTTAGGATCCCGGAAAAAAGCAGGAGCAGAAAGCAGCCTATTGGCATAAACTAAGATAGAAGAGGTAAGTGCTCTTGACTATTATTCGAAGCATAGCCTCGCAAATATCAAACCTAGGTCTACAGAGGAGTCTTGTATGTAGGCTGAAAGCTCCTATAGCCTGAGGGGTTCACAGCAAGTGCCTTGTTTCTGAATTGACAGAACAGGAAGCTAGGAATCATATTACCCCAAGGCTTTCCATGATGTCGTATAAGTACCAATTATATTTAATAGGAATGCAGGCGCTTATACTAGGCCATTCCCGTCCACTCTTCCTGCTTTGGTCTTATGGCTAACCTAGCGCCCTTCGCCTGGCTGGCGTTGTACCTGAACTTAGGGTTGAATCTCTTCGGCCTACTCACCATTATTAGCTGCAATATCCTGCACTGGTCCTGTGCGGCCATCGCCTACTATCTCTACGCGGCGCTGTGGCTAGGTGTTCCGTTGTTTATCCTGACTCTGTGGGGTGCGCCATCGGGTACCTTTACGCGGCCACGCCTCGCTCAAGCCCGGCGCTACCGACGCCTGTTTTTGCTCAATCTCGGAATTGTGGCTCTTCTCTTCATCCCGGCTGTAGTCGCCGTCTTCTTCTAACGGCTTTCTAGTTGCTATCGTGGGGGCACAACAGGATTCCGGGGCAGACAAAGGACCTCTGGCAACTGGTGTTCGGATTACCTAGTGAAAAATGCCCTCGAAAACCCGCGTTTTCAGGGGCGTTGAAGGGGGTAGTAAAGGTGTTCGAAATAGAGATCATTTCGAACAGGCTGTATTGCGTTCGAATCACTAGTGAACCCCTTATCAAGCCTTGCTAGTGCGCATAGCGAGCGGAAAGCGATTTCGTTTTCTATCTTGAGCCGATGATACGGGCAATTCCACTAGGACAGAAGCTGAGCAACCAGCTAGTAACTGTGCTGCTCAGCTTCACGACCCTAGGCACGAGCTGTACGTCCCCTCCAGATTCCGCCCTGCAAGTGCAATGGGGTGCCAACTCGACAAACAGCTTCCCCCAGGCCGTGGACGTTTCTCGGCTCGGTACCTACCCCGCCCGCACCTGCTCCGGCGGGGGGTATTTTTATGATGATGTGCTGGAATACCGCGTGTGGGTGTCTACCCGACAGGAGGGAGAATACTACCGCGCATTTGCGGACTACCCAAGTGCATGCAGTTTTTCCACCCGGACCGCCGGCGCGCAAGCGCCCTGTGTGCTCGTGCGGCAACAAGAGTATGTGGACGAACCGCAACAGGACGTGTTCTTGCGCGTGCGCAGTGAGCGCCTAACCGAATGGCGGCCCGAGTGGCTGGCAGGCAGTAAACGAACCGGCACGAGCATCGACCAATTTCTGGCTGAGCAGCCCCGCGCTACTCCCTGAGGTAACGCGGCCCTAAACCGGTGTGGGCTTACTTAAATAGCGGCGAAGACGCTCCCCTTTAATTGGACAGTTGTTCAACGCACGTTTGTAAAATGCCAAATGACTAAAATCTCTTGGAACGCGAGCTATCCAAGCAAGTAACAGAGCTGGTGCTCATTTATGGTTAAGGTTAGAAGCATTGTGCGGTCAAAAAAGCAAAGCATTCGATGGCCCTAGTCTTGGCGTACACACAGGTACCGGTCACCAACCGCGTGCCCTTCGAAGTAGGCTACCTTGCCGGGTAAGAAGGAAAGGATGGTCGTGTTGCTCTCGCCCACAATGACTTCGAGCGCCTCGTCCAGGCGCATGGTGCGCGCATGGAACGGCTCGTAAGCAGAAAGCACATAACACGTGGTTACGTGATAGGGGTTGAGCGCTTGCCGCACGAAGGCTATATCGTCTTGCTTACTGCCTTTAGGCAGTTGAGTACAGTAGCGCAGATCTAAGCGGCGGACAAGTTATCCAAGCCAAGCATGGGTTGCCTTTTTGAGGCTTTTGGTTCGCTTCCGTACGCTGTTGGTAGCGTTTGGCCAGAAACGCGGTCAGAAACGCTTGTAGATGATCCGGCATGGACTATAAAGAAGATGGTTGTAGAGGATACATAGCTCGTAACGTCTTTTCGAGCACCGTTCAACAAACGTTACGGTTTAGATATACTAGCCGTCGTGCACCTTATTCCGTTTCCAGCTGCCGTAGTATCTTTCAGCTGATGGCCTTCTCTACCACCTATCCGCTCGACTGTGGCAAGCATGAGATTCTCTATCTAGATGCCGACGAAGACGGCAACTATATTGCTTTGCTCAGCAATGGAGAAGTGTGGCAAAACGTGGGGGGAAACCTGTCCCGTCTGCCGCTGCCACGAACGTTTAAAGCGCCACGCATTCGAGACCTAAAGGCCGGACACTTCGTCGTCATTGATGCCGGGGCTTACTCCCCCAGTAACGGCTATATTTTCAACCCGTTCGGTGAGTTGGTGCGCTGCTTTGATGCAGGTGACTACATCGAGCAGGTGCTGGTTCACGCCGATCGGATTGTGATTTCCTATCAGGACTCCGGCATAGTCAGTGGGAAAAAGCCGAGCAGTGATGGCGTCGCCGTGTTTGGGCTGGATGGCGAACGGGTTTACGGCCTTAACTCGCAGTATTCCTACTGGATGTTGCATTGTTATGCGCTTTGTAAACTGGGCAAGGATAGCATCCTGGCCTATAGCTACACCGACTTTCCGTTGCTGGAGGTGCGCTTGACCGACTTTCGAGTCTTACAACAGCCCACACCCCGAGACTTTGAAGGGTCGCACGCCCTGTCTCCGAGTTACGGCAATCTTATTTTTTACGCTTCCTACCAGGATAAGACCAGCTTCTTCTGGTGGGATCGAAAGCGAAAAGTGAAGCGGTTTGGGCACTGGCCTGCTAGGTACCTATGGGGCATTGGGCTGGCAAGTTTGTGACGGTTGATGCCCGCAGTTTTACGATCATAGATTCGATGGAGATGATGAGGAAAGAGCATCATTCATAGCGCCTCATCACGAGCATAAGTGTCAGCTTAGAAATTAGCAAGACACAAAATCAACGCACTCTAAAATCGGCAACCATTTTATTATTTTTCCTGAGTGTCGGTTATAACACCAGTGGCTGTTGCAAAAGTAGAGTATGAGCCAACGAACGGGCCCGGGTGCTGGTAGGGAGATCACGCTATTGCCCGGCTGGCAGGCGTGAAAGCGCAGGCACTTCTTCAAGTTATAGGCCATCGCGGCTATGTACAGGACTTTGGCGGCTCCTGCTTGGCCCTTCTTGCTGAGGTGGCGCAAGCCATAGTAGGTGATCAAACTGCCCAGTACGGGTTCGACGGTTGACGCGCGTAGTCGCCGCATCCGTTGACCAACCCGCGTGGCCAACCGCGCGAGCATGCGCTCATAATGAGCTTTGTAGGGGTATGATGTAGCCGTTTCTCGCGGGCCTTCTTGCCTTTGCATTGTGCCGCCAGCGGACAGACCTTGCACTCGGCGGCCTTGGCCATGTAGCGTTTCTTAGGATTACCCTGCGCATCGACGAACACCTTGTCAAACGTCAGCTGCTTACTCTGGCTGCAGGTATAGCGGTCACGGGCCGCATCGTAAGTAAAGCCGGCGTGCTCGACTTTGTATTTGCCATGGGCCGGAATATAGCCGGTCAGACCACGTTCCTCCAGCTGCTCGTAGTTCTCCCCTGAGCTGTAGCCGGCATCCGCGATAACAGTAGTCATGGCCAGCGCGAAGCCGTTTAACCGTTGCTGCGTAGCGTCTACAATGGCCAGCAAATACCGGCTGTCGCGCCAGTCAGCCAAGTCTGCGTGAATGTGCGTGATCACGTGCTGGCCACATCGACGCTCACGCTAGCCGTGTAGGCCAACTGGCGAACCTTGCCCGTTTTGAAGCAAATGCGGGCCTCTGGATCCGCCGGACTGTAGTGGGTCAGGTTGCTAACGAGTCGTCCGCTTTTGGTCGGGGCAGCCTTGCGGATGGCGGCATGAAAGCGTTGGATATGCTGCAAGCGGTCCACCGAAGCGGTGATGCATGGGGCGTTGGCGGGGCTGCGTTGGTTGTCGCCTGCGTGGAGGTCCTTGAACGCTTGGACTGGAGCCGGCTCATGGAGGCATTGGCTTTAATGTAAGCGGAATCAACGGCTTGAGTATGGCCGCTGACCAGGCCCTGCTGAATGCACAACCCGACAATGTGCGTAAAGCAAGCTTCAAAGACGGAGACCGGTAAGCGTTGCCGCGTTCGCGAGACGGTACTATGCCAGGGCAAGGGCTGGGCCAGATCATAGCCCAAAAAGGCACGGATACCCAGATGCAATTGCGCCAGTTCCAGGAGTTTGCGATCGGAGGTGATATTCTCCAAGTGGCCGACCAAGAGCAGCTTGACAAACACCACGGGATCGAGCGAGGGCCGACCGCCTGCGCTGTAAAAAGGCGCGAACAGGGCCGCACAAAGTTGAAATCAACCGTCTGCAGTAGTTGCTGGTAAAAGTGGTGAGCGGGGACCAATTTGATCAGCGACGTCTGGATCGGGTGAAAGCCAAGCATGAGTCACTAACACTTAAATCCCACCAGGAGTTGACTTTTGCAACAGCCACACCAATTATGTTAAGCAACTTATCTAAGGAATGAGTTGGTTGCATTCTAGCACTTTAACACCAGTAAAATTATATTCTTATAAAGTGTCTTTTCCCCTTAGCCTGCTTGTCTTCTGCTGACGAGCCTACGCTCTACTCACTTATCTGACCGGTTCAACGGATTGACAATGGTATACGGCACGCGGATCGTGAACGAGTCGGAGCGCGTACCGATCAAGGCCCGGATGGTACCGGTCCAATGGGCCGTGACGCTGTCAGCTTTTCCGGTAGCGGAACGGGGTACTGGAAACGAGACCTTTCCGCGTCCTAACCGGTCCAGGGCAATCGGCCGGCCATTGACGCGCATGCCTTCTAAAACGACAGCAGGAAGCGAGTGCGACAAGAACAGAGTGGCTCGGTACGTGTCGCCGGCCGCGATGGTCCGCGTTTCGGCGACGGCCGAGGCAAAGTCATAGCCGCTAAAGTCGGCGTTGCGCCCACTTTAGCGGCTAAGGGCTGCAGACCCGTGGCGTGTACGCGCAGGACTTCGGCTTTCGCCTGGGAAAGCCAAGCTAACACGGCGACTAAGGGCGCATCGTGGTAAAGTTGCTGCAGCTGCGTCGGGGTGCGAAACAATACTGGAAGCCCCGTGTGCTCACCTGAAATGAATGGGCATAGGTGGTGAGCTTTTGTTGTAAAGCGAGCGCCGCCCCATGCGCAAACAAGAGTTGGGTCACCGTACGATGGGCATCTAACTCCGCTAAGCCCTGCTCATTGCCGGTGGCTTGCAGCAGCATGTGGCGCATAGAATCCAAGGTGGCTAAGAGCGCGTAGTGCGGGCATGTTGCGCCTGCGCCTGCTGCAGCAAGGTCACATCCGCCCGCTGAAATCGGCTCATTTCGGTGTTTGCCTCTATTCCCTTCACCGTCAGGTAAGTGGCTTGCCAGGCCGCGGCGTTGAGCGGTTGCAAGGTTTCATCGAGGGAGCGATACCGCTCGAGTTCGGCAGCCGAAGGGGAACAGCTACTCAACAGCAGCACAAGGAGGAGAAAAGTAGCTGGATAGAGTGCAGATAAAGTTGCGTCTCAAGTGAGGGCAGCCTGCTGGCGTCACGCGTTGAGCAGGAGGGGCAGTTCATAATAAGTGTCGTATAAGTCGAATTATGTTTAATAGACTTGGCTCTTTCGCCATGGCCTATTCGTGCGTGGGGAGTATTCCCAACCAGATACCATCGCCAATCGTGGGGAGTCGGTTCATGCCGGGAAACAAGGTTCCGGTCATCTCGCGGACGCGCTCCTCACTACTAGAGACTGGTAACTCTGTGCCAGGATCAAGTAGCTGGACGGCTTGCTCGCGCATCAGGTCACGGATGACGTGCTCATGCTGCGTCACCTGCTGTAATTCTGGCAAGGACGCCTCTGGATAGAGCGTATGGATTTCGGCCCCTAAAAACCAGAGCTCCGTGTAATCATCTTTGAGGATGCTCAGCTCCCGTTCTTTGGCCTTCAAAAAAGCATGCATAAGGAAAGTAGGGGGTAATAGTCTTGGCTGATGGTCGGCTTACAGTTCGGACTCTGTTACTCGCGCAAATAGGCCAGAAAGCCGTTTACACACGCCTGGATCTCTTCGGTGGTCGTAAAGGGATTCACTCGTTGTTCTAACTGCCCTCGAATAGCCTCCCATTTACTTTTTATGGCGTAGAGATCATCGCCCGGAAGGTAAAGGATTGGTGGTCTAAGATGCGTTTGGCGCCCATTTGCACCTCGGAATCGCCATAAAACAGTAAGTCAAACAGATCAGGTAGTAAGTGCTGGCAATCCAGATACTCCAGCGCGTACACCAAACTGCCGCGATATGCCTCATTCTCTGGTTTGCGAATCGCCTGCAGGAGCGCCGGGACGGCCCGGCTATCGCCGATCTCATGCAAGGCAATACAAGCTCGGTTGCGAACCAACACATCGGGTTGATCGAGCAGGGCGAGTAAGAAATCCAACACCTCCGGCTCGCCAGGGAGATCAGGGCATCGAGCGCCGGCTCACTAATGGTCCAATCGCTCGAGAGAAAATGGGCTTTGAGGGTAGCAAGATCGTGGGCCATGGTAAACTGTACCGCTTCGACTGCAACAACAGGCCTAACGAAAGTTAGCCTTGCTGCCATAAGCCTAAGTTAGACGGAACGAAGAGCACATCTAAATACTATCTTCTACATTTCTGAAGAAACTGCTTTACATAAAGTTGCTTCTCGGACATCAAGCGACAAGTTTTACTTCACTCTACCGGCCACGGCACAAGGTACTGGTGTGTACCCTTTCGCCTTCCAGTGTTAGCTACTTCAGGTTCACTCTACGACAGAAGCTGGTGCGCCCTCTTTCCCCTTTAGCGGCCGTTTCGTTGAAAAGCGGGTTTGCTAGATAAGGGAAGTAGAGCTCTGAGGGGAGCAAGTAGACGAGCTGGCTTGCTGTCCGCTTTGCCCCGGCAAGCAGTCTACAATCAGGCGCGGGTTTTACTTTGCTGGGGTGTTGCGCACAGCTCCTAGCAGATGCTTGCTGCCGAACCTAGCGGCCGTAGAGAGACGGGTAGGAAAAGAGCCACCCTACAGCTGGAGCGTGTTGAACGAAGCAAAATCCCCTTTGGCCGTTTCCTGCTGCTCCACGATGGGTTGCGCTGGATTTATAACGCGCTTGCCCTTGATGTAGAAGCAATACTTTACTTCTTTCCGGTCCGACTTTACCCGTAAACGCCACCCGGTGGGCGTTTTCTGCATGACGCGCAAGAAATTGTAGTCGCCTTTGATCTCCACCACCACGGCTTGGCGGCGCATACCCGGGTAAGTCAATGACGGCGTTCGCCTCTTCTGTATCGCGCAGATTGGCTAAGAGGGCCGTGGTTTTCCAACTCGGTTTCTGCACGGCCGCTAACACCTGAATCGCGGCCTGATTCTGGCCATTGACGGCCAAAACCTCGGCTTTGGTAAACTGCACTTCCGTGCTGTCCAGGCGCTGGTTGGTGTACATATACTGCTCCCAAAGGGAAACAGAACGCGGGCGTTGGCGAAATCCTTCTCGATATAGAAGTTATCTAAAAAGGCCAGGCGTAACTGCGACTCCTTTTCACTGGCACTGAAGGAGTCTTCTTCTTCTAAAAAGCGGTGGACCGCGGCGGCGCTACCCGTCGTTTGCATCACCTGCGCCAGGCGGCGGCTCGCATTGTGGGGAAATTGGCTGGCTAACAGGATATGGCGTGGGCCTTGTTTGAGTAAGGCGGGTACACTCGTATGCCAAGGCGTTTGGTACTCTTCCGCTAGGTAAAACCAGATTTCGCCGGTGGCGAGATTGTGGATGTTGGTGTAGACCGACGTGGTAAACTCCCGCTGGGAGGTGGCAGCGGCAATCTGGACGAAGTTGGCGTGGCTGACGCCGTCCTTGGCCAGCAATGCTTGCGCCAGCGGGTAGCGCCAGCAGCTCTGCTTCTGCGCCCCGGTGGCACACACGTTGAAGTTGGTGGAGGTGAGCTGCTTGGTCGCACGCAGAATCGTATCCGGGTAATAACGGCCAGATTGCCCTCCTTATCGGCCAGATGAATCTGGTCGCCTAGGCCCGGCAAGTAGTACGTGTCCCACAAGGCCAAAAACTCCGGCACCGTTTGGCAGTGCTCGAGCATATATTCGAGCATATTGCCGTGGGGAAAGGGCTGTTTGCCCACGCTGAGCTTATAGTTCTGGGGCGGGGGCAACGCGTTGATGTCGAAAAAGAGCCGGCTTCATTCACCCCTCCTTGCACGCTACTCTGCGCCGAACCGTAGGTAAGGGTGATATAGCCAGCGTCTTTTATCCTGAGCGGGAAAGACGTTCACATAGTTGGAGGCAGTATGGAAGAAGTCTTCGTTGTTCATCGCCCAGGTCTGGCCTTGGCGGTCGGTACCCGAGACGATGGTGCATGCGCCGAGCCAGCTTGTGGGCAGCAGGAGCAGAAGCAAGAGAAGGCATTCTCATCAGGTGGGTCGAGTAGGACGGGGAAAAGGAGAACGAATAGAAAGATACGGCCTACTAGCTCGTTCGAAACGCGGCCTTATCTCGAGAGCAGAACGTATCTGCATCTCGGTTCGTCAGCGGACTACTGGGGGAGCGCGTCATTCGTTACAGCGCCAGGGAAAAATGGGTGCGCTAGTTCCGGCCGAACCCAAGCCCAACCAATACGCGCACGAGTACCCTCCGGTCAGCGCATGGACAGACCGGAGGGTACTCGTGCGCGTATTGGTTGGGTAAGGGCCCGAAAGTGCGGACCTTTGGTGTATGCCTCGCAAAGAAGAACTGCCCCAGATCGGCCTCAAGTTGCCGGTGCCCGACTATACCCTGCTCAAAGAAGAAGCCGCCCGCGCCGGCGTACTGGTGAACACCTATGCCCGCCAACTGGTCCTGACGCGGGGCCGCCGAGGCGGCCGCGTTCAGGCGCACTATCAGCGCGGGAGGAGGTGCATCAGGAATTGCTAGACGAGTATTTTCAAGCCGCGTTGCAGGCCAAGTCCTTCGCGCAGCAGCAGGCCTACTTCCGCGAGCAGTTTCAGCTCATTGAGTTCTATCTCGCCAAAGGCGAGCTAGCGAAGGCCGCCGAAGCCGCGGCCGAGGCGTTGAGCGGCGCAACTTCAGGTCGTCGTGCATGGGAAGACCACTCCCGCCTTACCGCGGATTCGTTAGCCGACGCCCCGTTGGCGTAAGGGCCGGCACGACGTTACAGCAGGAAAGTATACAATTAACTGATATTCAGCAAGTTATACACTTACTCAAATATAAAAAGGCGATTTAAGGCGTAAAAACGCCGGGGATACTCCTTTTTACTCCGGATGAAACGAGGATACTCCCTTTTGCTCCGGATGCGCGAGGGGGATACTCCTTTTTCCATCCGTTACCGCGCCTGAAAGCGCGGAGCGGTAAGGGTCGACTGAAACGCGGTTTCCAGCCAATTGACCGGTCACCACCGGAGCTAACAGCGCGCCTGCACTCAGATAGAGTAGTAGGGGTAGCAGGCGATGGTGGGCGTATAATCAGGACGGGTTGACGCGCCCCTCTTTCGAGCTCTGCCTCCTGAAAGCGGGTTAAAGGCCCTGCTGTTTCCGCACCAGTTTAGTAGCTCTTATAATTTCTACGCCTGATAAGGGCCCCTTATCGAGGGTAATTAGATGCTAAAAAGCGAATGGGGCTTAGCTATGTAGCTATAAAATGATTAAAGCATAACAACTCATCAGAATTTGGAGACTTGGTCCCCTAGTCTGATGAGTTGTTCGCTTACCATCTAAGCCTTAGCACCCGCTAGCGCTTAAGGCTCACCCAGCACTGGTCAATACGCACCCCACCCATTCGCTCCATCCAAATGGTTTTGAAAGGGTTTTTGGAGTCGGCGTACTCTTGTTCCAAGTCGGCCGTCATTCGGTTAACGGTCGTCTGGAAAGGACGGGTGCCATCTTTCATCGCGATAAGCCGGGAAACCGCGTCAGCTACCTCCTGGGCATCCATGCGGTACTCGGTTATTTTCCCCTCCATGATGCCGCCAAACTGCTCCAGGGCCGTTTGCATAGCCGGTCCGTACGCCGCTACTACTTCCGGCCGGTCCGGCCCATAGCTGGCGGCTTTGGCCCCTATTTCCGTCGGAAATGGTCCGGGCAATACGGATACGGTTTCGATGCCGTACCCTTTCACTTCGTGCCGGATGCCTTCTGTGAGGGCTTCCAGCCCGAACTTGGTCATTTGGTAGGGCACAACAAAGGGGGTCGCCACCACGCCAAACCCGCTGGAGATGTTGATAATCAGCCCCGATTTATGTGCTCGCATCGACGGCAACACTGCCTGATAGGCCCGTACCACGCCGAACAGATTGACCTCAAACAGATTTTTCATCTGGGCAATCGAGGTCGCCTCGAGTAGCCCAAACCCGGTGATGCCCGCGTTATTGACTAGGACGTCTAAATGACCATACTTTTCGAGGGTCGACGTGACGGCCTGCTGAACCGACTCGTCGCGGGTGATATCCATCTCACCACTTCCACGTTAGGCAGCGCGGCCAGCTCCTGGGCAACCGCGGCGTTTTTACTGGTGGTGTTGCGCATCGCGGCGATGACGCTGTGGCCTTGCTCCGACAGGGAAAGCACCATCAGCTTGCCAAAGCCGCTGCTGGTCCGGTAATTAAAATGTTTTTTGACATAGCGTACGCTGGTTCTGAGTACGCCAGCTGTTCGTTCAGCTGACCCTGCAAAATTCAGCGCGCGGCTAGGCCTAGAAAGAGGACATTTGACAGAAATAACCGTGACATTTATCACAGCCACTGGCTAGGGTGCTGGCCAGTACGAATAAAAGGGTGGCTAGCTACCTAGTGTAGCTCATGGTGCTTGCGGACTCGGCTCAGCGTTTCGCGCGCGAGAGCCCTAGGTAGGAGGCCACCATGTGCAAGGGCACGCGATTATGAAAATCGGGAAAGGAGCGGAGGAAGACCTGGTACTTCTCTTCGGCGGTTGAACTAATGGCCATGTGCAGCCGGTCAGCCTGCGCAGCGATGGCGCGGCCCATTAACTGGGTCTGCAGGGCGTCGAAGGCGGGATTTCTCTGCGAAGCATTTCCCAGT